>JALZAA010000327.1 GCA_030948625.1 Actinomycetota bacterium | reverse complement strand
CGGTAAAGCCGCCGTCATCGTGTCCGCGCGCGTTCGGCCGCGAGTGCACCCGCCGCTCCGGCGGCGAGGAAGAGCGCCGGGTCGGCCGCTGCCGGTCGGCCCATCGACACGACCTGCAGGCCGTGGTGCTCCAGAAGCGCGAGCACGTCGGGCGGGGTGACCTCGACGAGGTCGTGGCGACTTCCGATGCCGGCGTCGGCGAGGTCGGACCGCAGCCGGGCGTCCTCGTCGCCTCCGAGCTTCGGCACCGCCACCACGACCCGCTCGCGACAGGCGAGCCGCAGCGCCGTGCGGGTGTGGTGCGAGAGCCCGACGTGCCGCGCCCGGGGGTCGGCGAACGAGACCCGCAGGCACGCGATCGGCTGGCCACCGAGCGCCACGGCGGCGTCGAGGATCGCACCCACTTCCATCCCCGAGAAGCCCAGCCTGGTGTTCGTGCCCACGATGCCTGGTCCCATCGCCACCACGACGGCGTCGGCCCCGGCCGCATGCCGGGCCACGGTCAGCGCGGAGAAGATCGACACCGCCTCGTAGTCGCCCCCGAACGCGTGACCGCACGTCACCGTGGCGTCGATCAGCTCGCGCTCCCGAAGTGCGAACACGAGGTCCGAGAGCGCGAGCGGGAGCCCGGCGCCGTCGGTCATCACGTATGCCAGCCGGGCGTCGGGTGAACGCTCCTTGAAGGCCACCGCCGCCGCCGGGAGCTGACTGTGCAGCGCGGCCGCGACGACGGGCATGCCGTCGATCGACTCGATCTCGGCCAGCTCCTCGAGGTGCTCCTCGGCGCTGCCCACGTCCGCCTGGAGGCTCGTGTAGCGGCCTTTGATGATGTGCCCGGGCCCTCGTTCGGCCCAGGTCTCGCGTTCGAGGTTCCAGTGCACGACATGCCATCCGCCCGTGCCGAGCCCGAGCTCGACCGCCGTCGTGTTCACGACCACCAGATCGCCGATGGACACGGTCCCCGTCAGCTGCGTGAGCACGTACGCGCGCTCCGGTCCCTCGCCGAGGTCGACCTCCACGCGTTGCAACCCCGGCCGCTCGACGAGCAGCGACGTCACCTTTCCCGACCGGAACGACGGCATGCGCCGAGGTTAGGGGCGAACGACGGGACGTTGGTGGTGGCGCCCCGGGCTATCGCCTAGAGCGAAGAGATGAGTCGCTCGACGCGGTCGTCGCGCGACTTGAAGGGGTCCTTGCACAGCACCGTGCGCTGGGCTTGGTCGTTCAGCTTCAAGTGGACCCAGTCGACCGTGTAATCGCGCTTGCGCTCCTTGGCGCGCTTGATGAACGCGCCCCGGAGGCGTGCACGCGTGGTCTGCGGCGGGCTGGTCACGGCGGCGTCGATGTCGCTGTCGCGCACGGTCCGCTGCACCTTCCCGCGTCGCTCGAGCAGGTAGTAGAGGGACCGGGCGCGCGTGACGTCGTGGTAGGAGAGATCGAGCAGCGCGACCCTCGGATGCGTCAGAGGCAGGTCGTGCCGCTTCCGGTACGCCTCGATCAAGTGGTACTTGATCACCCAGTCGACTTCGGTGTCGAGCGACAGCGGGTCGTCTTCCAACTGCGTCATCGCGTGCTCCCACATGCGCAACGCCTGCTCCTCGAGCGGTGCCAGCCCGCGCCGCTTCGCGAACCGAAGCGCCCGATTCAAATACTCGGACTGGATCTCGATGGCCGACAGCTCCCGGCCGTTGGCGAGACGCACGCGGCGGCGGCACGTGAGGTCGTGGCTGATCTCGCGGATGGCGCGGATCGGGTTCTCCAGCGTGAGATCGCGCCAGGGGCTGGCGTCTTCCTCGAGCATCCTCAGCACGATCGACGTGGCGCCGACCTTGAGGAACGTCGTGTACTCGCTCATGTTGGAGTCGCCGACGATCACGTGGAGACGACGGAACCGCTCGGCATCGGCATGGGGCTCGTCGCGCGTGTTGATGATCGGTCGCGACCGGGTGGTCGCGCTCGAGACGCCCTCCCAGATGTGCTCGGCGCGCTGGCTGACGCAGTACATGGCGCCCCGCGCCGTCTGCA
>JALZAA010000320.1 GCA_030948625.1 Actinomycetota bacterium | reverse complement strand
GTGGCGCACGACCGGGTACCTCCAGGTCATGAAGGCCGGCGTACTCGCGCTCCAGGGGGCGTTCCGCGAACACCGTGAGGTGCTCGACGCGCTCGGCGTCGACGCGGTCGAGGTGCGTCTGCCCCAGCAGCTGGCCGGGCTCGACGCGCTGTTCATCCCCGGCGGGGAGTCCACGACGATCACCAAACTCCTCGAGAGCTCCGGGCTCCACGAGCCGCTGCACGCGGCGCTGACCGACGGGCTGCCGGTCTTCGGGACGTGTGCGGGCCTGATCCTTCTCGCTGCCGAGGTCCGCGACGCCGCGGGCGCGCGGTTCCCGACCAGTCTCGGGGCACTCGACTGCACCGTGGTGCGCAACGCGTACGGACGTCAACGCGAGTCGTTCGAGGCGCGTGTCGCCGTCGACGGGATCGACGGTGGTTTCCCCGGTGTGTTCATTCGTGCGCCGGTGGTCGCGAGCGTCGGGGAGTCCGTCGAGGTCCTCGCGGAGCACGAAGGCCGGCCGGTCCTGCTTCGTCAGGGGTCGGTCTGGGGCGCGACCTTCCATCCGGAGCTGTCGGGTGATCTGCGGCTCCATGAGCGGTTTCTCAATGCGAGCGGCAACGCTCCGACAACAGCGAGCCAGAATCGGGGAGACGAGGCATGAGCGGGCATTCGAAGTGGCATTCGATCAAGCACAAGAAGGGCGCGGCCGACAAGGCCCGAGGGAAGCTCTTCGCCAAGCTCATCAAGCAGATCGAGGTCGCGGCGCGTGAGGGTGGCGGCGATACCGACGCCAGTCCGACGCTGCGGTCGATGGTGCAGAAGGCACGCGACAGCTCGGTGCCCGTCGACACGATCGAACGCGCGATCAAGCGCGGCACCGGCGAGCTCGAAGGGGTCCGGTACGAGCCCGCGAGCTACGAGGGCTACGCGCCGAATGGGGTCGCCGTGTACGTCGAATCTCTCACCGACAACCGGAACCGCACCGGCCAGGAGGTCAAGAACATCTTCACTCGGAGCGGCGGATCGCTGGCCGAGCCGGGCGCAGTGGCGTGGCAGTTCGAGCGCAAGGGCGTGATCCTGATCGAGAAGCGCGACGCGACGGAAGACGAGCTCATGCTCGCGGCGCTCGACGCCGGCGCCGAGGACATCGTCGACGAAGGCGACACGTGGCGGATCACGACCGCGCCCACCGACCTGCACTCCGTGCGGGGCGCGCTCGAGGCTGCTTCGATCCCGTTCACGAGCGCGGACCTCACGATGCTGCCGACCCAGACGGTCCCACTCACCGACGAGGTGGCCGCCCGAGGCGTCGTGCGGCTGATCGACGCGCTCGAGGAGAACGAGGACGTGCAAGCGGTGTACGCCAACTTCGACATCCCCGACGACGTGCTCCAGGCCGTCCTCGCGTAGCGGTTCGATGGACATCGAGCAGGCACGCGCGTTCGTCCGCGAGAACCAACGGGCAGTCATGGCAACCCGTCGCGTGAGCGACGATCCGCAGCTCTCACCCGTTCTGTGCGCGGTGGATGCCGAGGGGCGAGTGTGCGTGAGCACGCGCGAGACGGCCATGAAGGTGAAGAACCTGCGCCGCGATCCCCGTGCCTCGTTGTGCGTGCTGAATGACCGGTTCTTCGGGGAGTGGATGCAGATCGACGGCACCGCCGAGATCGTGTCGCTGCCGGAAGCGATGGAGCTGCTGGTCGAGTACTACCGGACGCTGGCGGGTGAGCACCCCGACTGGGACGAATACCGCGCCTCGATGGAGCGCGAGCGGCGTGTCCTGGTCCGGATCCAGATCGACCGAGCCGGCCCCGACCGCAGCGGGTAGCCGCGACGGACGGTTAGAGTCCGCGCCCGTGCGGATCGAAACGACGGTCAACGGAGCCGGGCAGCAGAGCGACGTCGAGCCCCGCCTATTGCTCGTCCAGTACCTGCGAGAAGTCGTCGGTCTGACCGGCACCAAGGTCGGCTGCGACACGTCCTCGTGCGGTGCGTGCACCGTGCTCGTCGACGGCGAGTCGGTGAAGTCGTGCACGATGCTGGCGGTGCAGGCCGACGGGTCCTCGATCACCACCGTCGAAGGCCTCGCGTCGGGCGACGAGCTGCACCCCGTCCAAGCGGCGTTCCGTGAGCACCACGCGCTCCAATGCGGGTTCTGCACCGCGGGGATGCTGATGGCCACCGTGTCGTTGCTGGACGAGAATCCGAACCCCTCCGAGCGCGACGTCCGCCTCGGCCTCGAGGGGAACCTGTGTCGGTGCACCGGCTACCACAACATCGTGCAAGCGGTGTTGGCGGCGGCGGGCGAGCGCGCATGATCCCGGCGCCGTTCGACTACGTACGGGCCGCCTCTGCCGATGAGGCCGTCGCCGCACTCGGCGAGCACGGAGACGACGCGAAGCTCCTGGCGGGTGGCATGTCGCTGTTGCCGTTGATGAAGCTCCGGCTCGCGACGCCGGCGGTGCTCGTCGACGTCGGCCGCCTCCGTGACCTGTCGTACGTGCGTGATGCGGGCGAACACCTGGCTGTCGGCGCACTGACGAGACATCGTGACCTGGAGACGAGTGAGCTTCTGGGCGAGCAGTGCGGTGCCCTGCGCGCCGTCGCGGCCGAGGTGGGCGACAACCAGGTGCGGCACCGCGGCACCATCGGCGGGTCAGTGGCGCACGGCGACCCGGCGTCGGACCTGCCCGCGCTCCTGCTCGCGCTCGACGCCTCCTTCGTCGTCCGCGGGACGGGTGGGGAGCGCACGGTCGAGGCGCGCGACTTCTTCCATGGATTTCTCGAGACCGCGCTCGAGCCCGACGAGCTCCTGACCGAGATCCGGGTGCCGAAGCTTCCGGGCGCGGGCTTCTCGTACCAGAAGTTCAACCGCCGCGCGCAGGACTGGGCCACCGTCGGCGCGATAGCCGTGCGCAACGGCGCCACGCGCGTCGCACTGGTGAACATGGCGAGCACCCCGGTCCGGGCGACCGGGGTCGAGGAGGCGCTCGCAAGTGGCGCGTCACCGGCAGAAGCCGCCGAACGCGCCGCCGAGGGCACGGAGCCTCCGGGCGACATCAATGCGACGCCTGAATATCGCGAGCATCTCGCGCGCGTGCTGGTTCGCCGCGCGCTCGAAGCCGCGTCGCGTTGACTGGAGCTTCGACCCGGTCCGACGTCGCGATCGCGATCCTGGCCGCCGGCCGCGGCTCGCGCCTGGCGGGAGACGTCCCGAAGCCGCTCGTGGAGCTGCGCGGGCGCCCGTTGGTGGGATGGTCGCTCGAGGCGGCCACGGCCAGCGGGTTGCGGCCGATCGTTCTCGTCGTCGGGCACGGCCGGGCGGCGGTGACGCGAGCGGCCACCGAGGGTGTCCTCGTCGTTCGCTCCCGTCGGTGGCGGCGGGGGATCGCGCGGTCAATGCGCGCTGCACTCGAAGCGCTCGCGCCCCGGGCCCAGGTCGGCGCTGTGTGCATAGGCCTCGCCGACCAACCCCTCGTCGGCGCGGATGCGTATCGCCGGCTCGCGTCTGCATATCGAAACGGCGCGTCGCTCGCGGTCGCCACCTACCGAGGTCGTCGCGGAAATCCGGTGCTCCTGGGGCGCCGGCTCTGGGACGAAGCGCGACAACTCGACGGCGACGTCGGCGCGCGCGCGTTGATGAGCGACCACGATGTCGTCGAGGTCGACTGCACGGACACCGGCGACGCAAGGGATGTCGATACGCTCGACGATCTGCGCGAGGCCGAACGGCTGCTGGAGGCGAGATGAAGCTGGAGAACGAGTTCGGGGTCGACGTGCCGGTGGACGAGGCGTGGCGTGTGCTCCTCGACGTGGAGCGCATCGCTCCGTGCATGCCTGGTGCGCAGCTCCAGGAGGTCGAGGGTGACGAGTACCGCGGGATCGTGAAGGTCAAGGTCGGCCCGATCACCGCGCAGTACAAGGGGGCGGCACGGTTCACCGACGTCGACGAGACCAACCATCGCGCGGTGATTCTCGCGGAGGGACGGGACACGCGCGGTCAGGGGAACGCGTCGGCGACCGTCACCGCCACCCTGCAACCCGACGGGACCGGCACCCACGTCAACATCGACAGTGACGTGACGATCACGGGCAAGGTCGCGCAGTTCGGACGCGGCGTGATCGCCGACGTCTCGGGCAAGCTCGTCGACCAGTTCGTCGCGTCCCTGGAGCGCGATGTGCTCTCCGCGCCCGCCGAGCCGCCAGCCCCGGCCCCGGTGGCGGCCGCGTCCGGTGGCGACCCCGCCGGCGGGGGCGCCCGCAC
>JALZAA010000306.1 GCA_030948625.1 Actinomycetota bacterium | reverse complement strand
ACCTCGTGTATCGGACCAACGATGCCGGCCGCACCTGGGTCCTCGAGTTCCGGGAGGGGTACACGCTCGGCACGACGACCCCGCCGAACACGCCGCAGCTCGGGACCCGACCCTCCGTTTTCGGCGCACTGGCCGGTGGACGCACGTGGTTCGTGACCTGCGCCCCGGGAGCGGATGCGATGGAGTTCGTGCTCCTCGCGGCCTCGGGCGAGACGCTCGAGCGTGGCCCGGTGCCGATCCGCGACTGCGCGTTGGCGGGACAATTGATCGACCAGTCCCATGTATTTGCGATGTCCGGCGGCCCGTCGAGCACCGCATCCGTCATTGCGACCGACAACGGCGGCGCGACCTGGCGCACGATCTACAAGGGAGAGCCGTAGCCCATCGTCAGGCCGGCGAGCTCGCCATGAGCGTCTCACGCCCTTGCCAGACCCGGGCGGGCGACCCCGCGCCCACCGCCGCCCCACGCCGGCGGCAGACGGCGAGCGTTCCAAAAGAAGTCGTATCACGCGTGTACGACTTAGGCCTGCGTTGTATCGCGTAACAATCACGACGAACGCCCGGCCGCTCCGTACGGTGGTCACATGCGCACCGGCACGACCCTCGCGCTCCTCGCGCTGCTAGCCGGCGCATGCGCGTCCCCTCCTCCAATCGCCGGCCCCACTCCGTCCGCAGCGTTAACGGAGGTATCGCCGTCGCCGCCGCTCCGGGTCACGCCCGCCGCCCCCACCACCTCGTTCCCGCCCAATGCCTTCGTGATGCCCGGCCACCTCAGCTTCATCGACGCCCACGAAGGCTGGCTCGGCATGGGCGATCAATCTGGTTCGTTGATGCTCCACACCGCGGACGGCGGAGCCAGCTGGACGCGACTCCCGGTACCCGGACCGGAAGGCGCGCTTCAGTTCGTCGATGCCGAGCACGGCTGGCTCGTGTCAACGTCCGTATTCCGGACCGCCGACGGAGGACGGACCTGGCAGCTGTCCTTGAAGCGGGAAGGGTCGCCCAGTGGTGCGCCGGTCCTCGGGAACTTCAGTGCCGTCGATGCGACCCATGCGTGGGTCACGCAAGTCCCGGCGGGTTGCAACATCCCGCTCTGCGGGCTGGAACTGCTCCGCACCGTCGATGGTTCGACCTGGGACTCAGTCGGGATGTTGCCGGCCTATGGCGAGGTCCGTTTCGTCGACCGGGCCACCGGATGGGCAGGCGTGTTCACAGCGGATGCCGAACGGCTCCGCGATCGCTCGAACGAAGCGTCGATCCTCGTGACGCACGACGGTGGCGTCACCTGGGCGCGCCAGTTCCACGGTACCGGGGCGCAACCGGGCATCACGCTCTCGTTCGCCGACGCACAGCACGGGTGGGCACTCGGCAGCGAGCGCACGTTCTGCTCCATGGGTGGCTGCGGCGGCTACACGCTGTATCGCACGTCGGACGGCGGCGACCACTGGCAAGCCATCCAGTCGGGAGATGACGGCAAATGGTGGGGGCCCACGCCCGAGGGCGCGAGCGCCGCGGGCTTCCTCGGCCAGCCCACATTCGTCGACACACGCAATGGCTGGCTAACCGTCGGCACCGGGGCCGGAGGAGGCGCTGGCGGCATCCTCGTGACCCATGACGGCGGCGAGCACTGGTCGCGCTACAGCGGCGACGGCGGCGTATGGAGCGTCGGCTCGATCGCGGGCGTGGGTCGCGAGCGGGCCTGGGCGACCGTACTCGTCAGGAGACCGAACGGTGAGAGCGAGCACGCGGTCGTCATGACCACCGATGGTGGCAAGACCTGGTCTCGCCAGCTCAGCTGGGCCTGGAGATTCCCCTAGCCCTTCGTCAGGCCCGCGAAGCTCGCCATGAGCTTCTTCACACCTTTGCCCGCGAAGGCGACCGTGACCTCTTCGTCGTCCGGCCGGGGCGCGCTCGACACGACGATCCCAGCGCCGAATGCCGGATGCACCACATGGTCGCCCGCGCGGAAGCGGGTCTCCCCGGCGGCTGCGATGCGCGCCGCGCGGTTCACCTGGGCCGGCGACGGTCCGCGGCCCCCACCGCCGCCCCATGTCGGAGGGAGATCCGCCAGGGCCGCTGCGTGCCGCTGCGCGCGGCGCTCCTCGTACCGCTCGCGGCCACGCGCCCAGTCCAGCTCCTCCCACTGGTCGCGCTCCTGGGTCTCGATCTCGCCCCGGAGCTCGATGCCTTCCGGCAGCTCGCGGA
>JALZAA010000284.1 GCA_030948625.1 Actinomycetota bacterium | reverse complement strand
GAGCACCTGCGGACGGTGCGGCTGGTGGCGGCGGATGCCGCTGAGCGTGCCGGTTTCGACTGCGACCAGACCGACGACATCCGGATCGCAGTCGACGAGCTGTGCCACGCCGTCATGGAGAGCACCAATGCGCCCATCGTTCTCGGATTCACCGTCGAGCCCGGGGTCGTCGAGGTCCGCGGCACGGCGCCGCGGGTCGGCGTGAGTTGCCCGGTTCGGATGTCGCCTTTGTCGGAGCTCGTCGTCGACTCCGTGTCCGAGTCCTTCGAGCTCGTCGACGGACCGAGCGAGGTCGGCTTCGTCCTCGTCAAACGAGCTGCAGTCGCCGAAGGGCCCGGTTGATGTCGGTGATGGAACACGCGGCGCCTGACCACGCGGGCGGCAACGGTCGTGGCATCGACGAGCGCTTCGCCGTCTACCGCCGCACCGGTGATCGCCGGCTCCGCGACGACCTGGTCGAGGAGCACGCCCCGCTTGCGCACTTCCTGGCCCGACGATTCTCGAACCGCGGGGAACCGGTCGACGACCTCGTCCAGGTCGCGTTGGTTGGCTTGCTGAAGGCGGTCGAGCGTTTCGACCCCGAGCGTGGGCTCCAGTTCTCGACGTTCGCGACGCCGACGATCCTCGGCGAGCTGAAGCGTCACTTCCGCGATCGCGGTTGGGCCGTACGGGTACCCCGGCGGGTGCAGGAGCTGCACTTGCAGCTGGGCCGGATCGTCGCCTCGTTGGGCCAGGAGCACGGTCGCTCGCCCACGCCCGCGGAGGTCGCCGAGCGTGCCGGCGTCTCCGAAGAAGAGGTGCTCGAGGCTATGGAGGCCGGTTCGCTCTATCGCCTCGTGTCGCTGGATGGGCCCGCGACCCGCGACGACGACGAGACAAGTGAGCTCGTCTCGTGCTTGGGCGACGAGGACGGGGCGTTCGAGCAGATCGAACATCGCGCCGAGCTCGACGACCTGCTCGGCGTGCTCCCCGACCGCGAGCGCCGCATCGTCGAGCTCCGCTTCTTCGAGGGAATGACGCAATCGGAGATCGCGGAGCAGGTGGGTGTCAGCCAGATGCACGTATCACGACTGCTGGCCCGCAGCTTGGAGATGCTGCGAGCCCAGGCGAGGGCGTGAACGCTCCCACCCGTCGCGCGCGTTCAGATCGCTCGGGCGGTAACCCGCGCTCCGAGCCGATCGGCGAGGTCTCCACGGTCTTCCCGGCAGTCGCGCCGAGTGCCTCGAGTGCGCGGCGCTTCGTGTCGGCCGCATTGCGCCGCTGGGGATGTCCGGACGCGTTCGTCGACCTCGTGCTCCTCCTGACCAGCGAGCTCGTGACGAACGCGTACCGCCACGCCCGTTCGGACACGCGCGTCTCGGTTCGATACGACGAAGACCGCGTGCGCGTCGAGGTCGCGGACAAAGGTGAGGGCAAAGTCCAGCTACGCCCGCTCGACTCGAACCGGAACGACGGTCGAGGCCTGCAAATCGTCGATGCACTGGCCGAACGGTGGGGTCATCACGCGGACGGCGAGGGCAATGTGGTGTGGTTCGAGCTGGTTCACCCCGGAGTCATGGCTAGGTAGTCTGACCGCCGTGGCTTCTTCGAGCTCCGACACGCCCGTTGGTGGCGACGACTTTCGCGTCTCCGTGCGCGACGACGGCGATGCAGTGACGGTGACCGTCGATGGCGAAGTCGACGTCGCCACCGCACCGGTGTTGCGCGACGAGCTGTACCGACTCATCGACCGCGGCACGAAGCGGATCGTCGTGGATCTCGGTGGGATGGACTTCATCGACTCGACCGGCCTCGGGGTCTTCGTGGGCGCGCTCAAGCGGTCCCGAGAGGGCGGCGGTGAGCTCGAGCTGCGATCGCTCAAGCCGGCGGCGCGCAAGATCTTCGACATCACCGGCCTCAGCTCGGCTTTCAACATCGCCGGCTGACGCGCTCCCGCCGTCTCCACCCCGCACGCGGCTTCGCCGCTCCCTCGACCCGGCTTCGCCCGGGCTCGGAGCCCGGCGCTACCGTAGCCATTCGTAGGAGTAATCGCTCCAAGAGTGGAGACACCCATGAGCCGGAGCATCGAGCCGGGGCTCGCCTGGAAGCCGGGCGCCGACACCGAATACCGCGACATCCGCTACGAGACCGCGGACGGCATCGCCAAGATCACGATCGCCCGCCCCGAGGTCCGCAACGCGTTCCGCCCCGCGACGCTGTTCGAGCTCCAGGACGCCTTCGAGCGCGCCCGCAACGACCCGGGGATCGGCGTCATCGTGCTCACGGGCGAGGGGTCCGAAGCGTTCTGCTCGGGCGGCGATCAGCGCATCCGCGGCGACGACGGCTACGTCGACGACGACGGGATCGGCAGGCTGAACGTCCTCGATCTCCAGATCCAGATCCGTCGGCTGCCCAAGCCGGTCGTCGCGATGGTCGCCGGGTACGCCATCGGCGGTGGGCATGTCCTGCACATCGTGTGCGACCTGACGATCGCGGCCGACAACGCGCGCTTCGGGCAGACAGGCCCGAAGGTGGGCTCGTTCGACGGCGGCTACGGGTCGGGCCTGCTGGCACGCAGCGTCGGGCAGAAGAAGGCGCGCGAGATCTGGTTCCTGTGCGACCAGTACGACGCGCAGGAAGCGCTCGACATGGGGCTCGTGAACAAGGTCGTGCCGCTCGAGCGGCTCGAGATCGAGACCGTCGAGTGGTGCCACAAGATGCTGCAGCACAGCCCGTTGGCGATGCGGATGTTGAAGGCGTCCTTCAACGCCGCCGACGACGGGCTGGCAGGCATCCAGCAGCTGGCCGGCGACGCGACGCTCCTCTATTACATGAGCGAAGAGGCCCAGGAAGGCAAGCAGGCCTACCTGGAGAAGCGCCGCCCCGAGTTCGACCGGTTCCCGAAGCGCCCGTGAGATGACCAGCGCGGCCGAGTGGGTCCAGGGCGCGCGGCCGCGCACGCTCGGGGCGGCGATCTCGCCGGTGCTCGTGGGCACGGCGGCTGCGTACGCGGACGCGGAGCGAGTGATCTGGTGGCGCGCCGGGGCCGCGCTCGTTGTGGCGCTCGCGCTCCAAGTCGGCGTCAATTACGCCAACGACTACTCGGACGGCGTGCGCGGTGCCGACGCCGACCGTGTGGGGCCGCTGCGGCTCACCGCCTCGCGCGTCGCCGCGCCCGCAGCCGTGCGCAACGCCGCTCTCATCGCGTTCGCGGTTGCGGCAGCGGCCGGCCTGGCGCTCGCGATCGCCGTGGACCTGCGACTCCTGGTCGTTGGCGTCGTCGCCATTGCCGCCGCCGCGCTGTACACGGGCGGCCCGCGGCCATACGGGTACTCCGGCCTCGGCGAGCTCTCGGTGCTCGTGTTCTTCGGGGTCGTCGCCACGGCGGGCTCGGCGTACGTGCAACTCGAGCGCGTGCCCGCGACGGCGTGGTGGGGCAGCCTCGCCGTAGGCCTGCTCGCGTGCGCCATCCTGCTCGCCAACAACATCCGCGACGTCGACACCGACCGCGCCGCCGGGAAGCGGACGCTCGCGGTTCGGATCGGCGCACGCCGGGCCCGGGCATTGTTCGTCGGCTGCGTCGCCGGCGCCTTCGTGGCGGTCGCCGCCATCGGCGTGCTGGAGCCGACGGCGCTGATTGCACTGGCTGCCGTCCCGCTCGCCGTCCCGCCCGTGCGCCTTGTGATGACGCGGAGCGATCCGCCTTCACTGGTTGCGGCCTTGGTCGGCACGGCGCGCGTGCAACTCGTCGTGGCCGTGCTCCTCACGGTGGGCTTCGTGACGTCGTGAAGGAGCACCGGCTCCGCATCGGGGATCGCGAGATCACGCTCGTGTCCGGTCCGGCCGGTTGGGGCGAGTGCTCGCCGTTACCGGGCTACCCGTGCGATCCGGCCGCAGCGTGGGCGGCAGCGCGGGAGGCCGCGTGCGACGGCTGGCCCGAAGCGATCCGCGACACCGTCGCGGTGAACGCGCTGGTGGAGACGCCGGCGATCGATCGCGCCGCGCTGGCCGGCTATCCCGCCGTCAAGGTGAAGGTCGGTCGGCTCGAGGCGCGTGACGACGTGGATCTCGTCGCCATGGTCCGAGATGCGATCGGGCCTTCCGTGCGGTTACGCATCGACGCCAACGGCGCCTGGGATGTCGACACCGCCATCGACCTCATCACCCGCCTGGCTCGCTACGACCTCGAGCTCGTCGAGCAGCCGGTGGCGTCGCTCGACGACCTTGCTCGAGTGCGCCGTCGCGTGGACGTCCCGATCGCGGCGGACGAGAGCGTCCGGTCGGTCGAAGATGCCCGGCAACTCGCCGCGTCCGATGCCGCCGACGCCGTCGTCCTGAAGGTCCAGGCGCTCGGTGGCGTGCGCGCGGCGCTCCGAGTCGCGGACGCCGCCGGCGTACCCGCGGTCGTCACGTCGATGCGCGAGACGTCGGTCGGCATCGCCGCCGGCGCCGCCCTCGCGGCCGCGCTGCCCGAGCTGCCCTACGCGTGCGGGCTCACCTCGCGCATGCCCTGTGACGTCGTACGGGACCCGCTCGTCGCGGAGCACGGCACGCTTCGGGTGTGTCGCGTCGAGCCCGACCCGCAGCTGATCGCCCGCTACGAGGTCGCGGGTCACGAGGTCAGGTCGTGAACGACACGCCGCAGCGCCGACGCCACCGCCTCGGGTTGCTCGAGGTGCACGGCGTGGCCGGCGTTTCCGATCAGCACGGGGTGCACGTCGCTTCCGACTGCCTCGGCCATATCGAACGCGATGTCGACGTACTTTTCGTCGAGGGTGCCCGCGACGGGAAGGAACGACGCCTCGAGATCACCGAGCCGGTTCCACAACGGCTCCTGCGCACCCTGCCCGAGCGCGCGCAGTGCGTGCGTCAGTGTGGCGACCGTGTTGCCGGCGCGGCGATCGTCGAGCCCGGCCGCGCCGGCGGGCAACGAGGCGAACAGCGGCTGGCGCAGCCAGGCTTCCAGGAACGCGTCCACGCCGTCGCGCTCGATGTCGCGGGCGAGCCGCTCGTCGGCCTCGCGGCGAGTGGCGCGCTCGGCGTCGTCGGCGATGCCGGGCGACCCGCTGATCAGGACGAGGCCCCGAACCAGATCGGGACGGTCCAGCGCCAGGCGCAGGCACAGCCGTCCACCCATCGAGTAGCCGGCGTAGATCGCGGGCCCGCCCAGCTCGCCGATGGCGGCGGCCGTCTGCGGGAATCCGCGCCCGGTGGGCACGTCGATCGCCAGCACGTCCATGCCGGGCCCGAGGTGCGAGCGGACGGGGTCCCACGACGCCGCCGTCTGCGTGAAGCCCGGCACGAGCACGAGTCGCACCCCGGGATCCTCGCATGAGCCGCGACGCCACCACCGCCTTCGCTCGAGCGCTGGTCGACGAGTGGGCCCGGGCCGGTGTTCGCGAAGCATGCCTCGCGCCCGGCTCCAGGTCGGCGCCGCTCGCGCTGGCGCTGGCCTCCGACGAGCGCATCCGGCTGCACGTGCACGTCGACGAGCGATCGGCGGCGTTCTTCGCGCTCGGCGCGGCGAAGGCGGGCGGCGCGCCCGTCGTCGTGTTGTGCACGTCGGGAACGGCGGCCGCCAACTTCCACCCCGCGGTGCTCGAAGCGCGCCATGCCCGCACACCCCTGATCGTGTGCACCGCCGACCGTCCCCCCGAGCTGCGCGACACCGGTGCCGGGCAGACGGTCGACCAACTCGGGCTGTACGGGAACGCCGTGCGCTGGTTCTGCGACGCGGGTGTCCCGGACGATCATCCGGGCGTCGCCGCGGCATGGCGCTCCATCGCGGCGCGCACCGCCGCCGAGGCGCTCGGGCCGCCGGCCGGTCCCGTGCACCTGAACCTCGCGT
>JALZAA010000280.1 GCA_030948625.1 Actinomycetota bacterium | reverse complement strand
ACCCCCAGACCGCGGTTGTCGACATCCTCGGGTGGGTCTTGGCCTGGCTCGGGCTGTGGTACCCGTTCGACAAGCTCATCTTCTACGCGAGCGACTACGTGCGGGAGAACCGGGCGCTGGACGTGCTACGTGACGCGCGGGTCACGGTGGTGCCGCGCCCAGCCGGTGCCCCGCCCAAGCCTTCCTCCTCGACCTGAGCAGCGGGCTACGAACGCGCGGCCGCGCTAGTTCGCTATTCCGATTAACCCATGAATGCGCTCGTGGTCAATGGTTAGGTATTGGGCGACTGTCATGCACTGTGCGATGTCACCACGTATTTAGCCGATGAGCACTTCAGCACGTATGTTCGAACCCATCTGGCGCGTTGCCAATCATCTCACCAGTCGAAGAGACGACCTCAAGGACAGAGCCCAATGCGCGCTGCTCGAACCTGGTCGTCACCTCCGAGCCGTCGACCGCGGCGACCGACCCATCACCGGGGTAGACGACGGCGTTGACCTCGCGTGGCAGAGCCCGGTCGTGGTCGGCCCCGTCGTTACTTGAAGATCTTCCAGAACATCGACCCGACCTTGCGTTGTCGGCCGGACTTGGTCCAGGGAATGCCCGTCGCCCGAGAGACCCGCCGCTTCGCTTTCGTTATCCCGACGGCCCGCTTCCAGCTAAAGCCACCCTTGTTCATCGCGCCATCCCTTCAGCGTGCGTGCGCACGCTATCCGTCCCCACCAGCTACCGCTACGGCCGCTAGATGCGTTCGGCCTACTGACGCCCAGATGTCCCGACTCAAGGCATGGAGCAGCAATCACGGTGGGGTCACGCGAGGAACTGCGGAAGGCGCCGGCGGCCGGGACCTCCACGAGGTTGATGCAAGCGTCTCTGGTGGCGTGTCCTTTCCCTCTTGTCCCTGGGTCGCCACACGCTCGGTCCATTTGGACCCATCCCAAAAGCGATACTGGTGTCGGCCGGTGGGATCGGCGAGCCAGCCTGCTGGCACCTCCTCGGATCCTTCGATGCGTTTCCCCCACCACTTGCGCCTGACGCGACGGCGGGGTGGGAGCAACGTCGAAGGGTGATACGCGACCCCGCGGCTCGGCCGTTGCGTGATTCCTGGTGCCGGTGGCGCTTTGCCAGTTTGGTGTTCGACGAGAATTGCAAGTAGCTGGTTCGTGCGCGCCTGCTCGACGATCAGGTCGTCCAACCGTGTGGCGAGTGCGCCATCGAGTTTCTGGAGCAGCGCGGCGCTTCGCACGGAGGCACCGGCAGTCGCGCCTTGCATGTACGAGCCGACGAGAGTCATGGATCCCCGATCAGTTGAAGTTTCGGGCCGAAGCGCCGTGGACGGCCATCACGCGAGTGAGTGGTAGGACCGAGGCCGAGGCATCGGCGATCACCATCGACCGACTGGCCCTAGTTCAAGACCGATACCGCGCGCGCGATCACTACCACGAGCGTGATGAGAGAGACTGCGGCTTGAACCGCCATGATCAGCTTCGCTCGTGTCGTCAGGGGTGACACGTCAGTCGGGCTGAAAGCTGTCGCATTCGTAAAGCCAAGGTACAGATAGTCCCTAACCCCGGTTCCCAGTCCGGACCCCCCTTTTCAGCTTCTAGCTGCGGAAACCAAAAATCACGTTTGGGCTGGGCACCGACGCGCGCTACGGGGCCGCCACAGTCGACATCCCAATACACCAGTCCAAACACGATCACGTTGATGAGCCACAGGGCTGCCCCTTCCATGAACAGCGACTTCGCGTCCTGCCTGCCGGTGTGATTCGCCAAGTCAGCCAGGAGGCGGCTCGCCGACAGCGCACTCCCCACGGTGACCACTGCGATCAGCAGTACGAAACCCGTGTGCACCACGCGCCCCGAGTCTGCGCAAACACGTTTTGGGGTTGGCCTTCACCAAGCCGACCATCAACACCCCGGCGAGGCCTGGAAGCACCCAGCGTTGGTACGGGAACACGGTGGGCAGCGCAATCTGAATTCCGACGGCCACAACGATGACGATCCCGGGCGCGACCCACGTCTCCGCCTGCGTCACGCGCAGGTACGCAGGAAGCTTCCTGCCTTCTGCGCCAGGTTTGGCTGGCTGCTCGTGTCGGCGAGGAGACTCCATTTTTCCGGCTCCTCCGTCACGACCCGCCGGTTGGTTCAGTCATTGAAGACACCTTGGTTTTCTCGGCACGCTCGGCTTGGAGTCCGGCGAGCGAAGACTCGATCTTGGTGAGTCGGTCTAGCACCTGCCTCAGTTGATCCCGTTCGAGGAGTTCGGCCTGCTCCTTGCGTGTCTCTTCCTGGCTGTGGGACACGAACACGGTGGCGAGCGACGCCGTGATCACGCCCAGCAACGCGATGCCGGTGACCATGAGGACGAGCGCCACCAGCCGACCTGCCGCCGTCACCGGGACCTTGTCGCCATACCCGACCGTCGAGGCGGTCGACGCAGCCCACCAGAGCGAATCCGGCCACGTCTTGATGCTGCTCCCCCGAACGTCACGTTCGATGTCGTACATCACCACCGACAGCACCGTCACAAGCGAAAGAGTGACGGCGACGATGTAGCCGACGCCGCGGACATGCAACGCATGCCGCGACCTCTCGGCATCCCTACCCACGAAGGCGCCGAGCCGGGTAAGGCGCGCGATCCGCAGCGCCCTAGCGGAGCGCAAAATACGCAGCGGACGCAGGAACGGGACGATCACCACGACGAGGTCCATGACGTTATGTCTGACGAAGTACCAGCGCCTGGGGGCCAACACGAGTTTGGTGACGTAGTCGATGGCGAACACGCCCCAGATCGCGAGGTCGGCGGCGTCTACCGCGTGCGCCATGTCGCTCGGCAGATCGGCGACCAGCGGTACGAGGATGAGCGGAATCATCGCGAGCGCCAGGATGAACAGTGGCAACTCCGTCGCATCCGAGAACCGCTCGAACGCCTGGAGTCGCCACTCGGCAACTGGATGCTCGTGATCGTCCGGCCACGCGAGTCGCCGTGCCTTCACGCGTCTCCTCCTCCTTTTCCCGCCCTCACGGACGGAAACGCCAACGAAAACCTCGCTAGCGATAGAACACAGCGACTCCGCCGTGGTGGGAACAGGCGCCCTGATGGTTGGCGGCGTAGCTGAACGTGCCGTCGTTGCAGCGCGCAGTTGCCCCGCCGGGCGGCCCTGGTGCCGGCGGCGGTGGCGCTGGCGGTGGTGGCGGCGCTGCCGTGGTCGGTGGCGGCGGAGGCGCCGTCGTCGTAGTGGTTGTCGTCGTCGTTGTCGTCGTCGTGGTGCTGGTTACCGCTTCGAAGCGCTCCTCCAGTCGGCGACAATCGCGGCCTGCGCATCGGCGAGAGTGACCGTCCCGGCGCACACGACCGAGTGCAGCCTGTTCTCGGCCCGGTCCTTAGGGCTAGAGCCCGTGTCGCCCTTCTTGCGCTGCAGCCAGAGGTTGCGGATGTCGTTCGACCCGCCGAGTTCGAGCGGGATCAAGTGATCGATGGTGAACTTCGAACGGTCGCTCTTCGCAACCTTGTATTCGACGTAGACCTTCGACTTGGTATTCGTCGAGACCTTCGTGATCGTTTTCGTGTAGCCGGGCGTGCAGATCGTCAGGGCAAGGTTCTCTTGGGTGACGTTGTCGTCCTTCGCGCCTGGCGTCAGCGACGTATCCGGCAGCGGCCCCGGCGTCCGGGGGGTAGCCCCAACGGCGGGAACAGAGAGGACGCCCAGGAACACCGCGGCGCTGACGAGCGCGGCAAAGAAGCGTCGTCGCATATTCCTCTACCCCCGAACTTCACCCCTAGTTCGTCGGCGGAACGCTACGCGTCGTCGCTGTTCGCGTCGACACTTGAGCAACCCGCATCTCCGGCGCGGCGAGTGACGCATTCCGGTGGACCGACTAATTCCAGACGCACCGTCACGATTAGGGCGAAGGAGCAACGGGATCGCGCCCGCCGCTAGACGCTGTGAGCGTGCTCTGCCAAGACCGGGAACATGCGCAGCAATACCGACGCCGAGCTCCTCAAGAGCGATGGCTTCCGTCAACAAGCCGCAACGGCAATCGCCGACGGACTAGCCGCCTACCTCGCGGGGTCAGTAGCGACACGAGGTCCTTCATTCGGACGCTGGCCGACGCGAAACCAGCGGCAGCAGCGTGCCGCTGATCAGGAGTTTCAGTGGTGGGCGGTAGAGGATTTGAACCTCTGACCCCTTCCGCGTCAAGGAAGTGCTCTCCCCCTGAGCTAACCGCCCGGAGCGGACGATCGTACCAGC
>JALZAA010000279.1 GCA_030948625.1 Actinomycetota bacterium | reverse complement strand
CTTTCGGCGTTCCCCGGAGCGCCTGACGGAAGTAGAAGTGCGCGGTCTCGTGCGCGGCGAGCAGGCGCTTCTCGCGCTCACGCTCGGCGGGCGGGCGGCCACCGGTGAGCTCGACGCCCGCGCGCTCTGCGAGGATCTTCAGCGCTTCGGCCTTGTCGACACCATCGGTCTTGATGAGCCAGTCGAAGACGTCACCGCCTTCGCCGCAATTGCACACGGTCGCGGTCATCGTGACGTAGGTGTGGTCGTCTTCCACCGTCAAGTTATGGACAGGGCCGTCATACGGCACGCGACGGACCTTGCGGATACGTAGGGGGATCGCATCACCCACCGGACGCTCGCCACTGCCCCAGCGCTCTTGGTCCGCCGCACTGACCGTGAGGCTCCATGCCCGTCGTGCATCCTTGAACCGGAGTTCGCGCAGCTGCGGGACGACACCATTGGCGATCGCGAGATCGCGGACATCATCGATGAGGGTGGCCGAGGAGAGAGTCAAGCACCACGTTTCCTGCGCGAAGTAGCCGAACCGCGGCACGGGCCGCGCCCGACTGATCGACCCATCGCCCCGCATCAATGAATGGAAGAGCGTCCATTGATCCTTCGCCGGCCACGTCCAAACGAACTCCGGCAGGCTCTTGGACTTCGCGCCCTGACCGCAGTGGTACTTGAGCCAGCGACTTAGGAGCGCATGGCAGAACCAGGCCTCGAGCTTGTTCCCGTCGATGTCATGCCGAAGCTCTTCACCGAACAGAATTCCCGACAAGCTGTTCAAGCGCTCGAAGACTTGCACCTCATCGGCACACAGGCTGAAGTGGATGGTCCGATCCTGACTGACGCTCCCCTCAGCCAAATACCAGCCGAGCCACTCCGCGAACAAGCTCGTATTGACGCTGTCAGGGAGCGCCTTAGGCTCGCGGCCCCTGCTCCCGAACCAATTCACCTGAGCGCTCCAGTCGATGGGGCGGCCCTCCCGCTGGATCGATGGATAGAGCAAGTAGTTCTGGGGCCGGAGAGCGCCAGCCTCGAGGATTACTGGCCGTCGACTCTTCGGCCGCAATACGGGAACCTCGTGGTTCGGCGTCAGCACCAGAGGCACTTTGAACTGCGCGCAAGAAACGCTGACGAGCTCTCCGCTGAATTGGTGCTCGTGAGTGACTAGCACCCGATGCGGCCGTCCGTCACTGGCATATACGAGGTCGCCGACCTCGATTTCCTCGATTGGCCGCATGCCCGTGACCGTCTTGACCAGCGAGCTCGGCGGAAGGCACCCGAAACACTTGTAGCTGCGGCGGTCAGGATCGACCGTGAAGGACGGCGTCTTTTCGGCGTGAAAAGGGCACAGGCCCTTGTAAGCCCGCCCCGCTTTTCGAAGTGCGACCCGTTCACCGACGAGCTGAACGATGTCGGTGCGCTCTTTAACTAGATCAAAGTCTCCCGGCACGGTCTAAACATATCGTCCAGGACGTGCGGGCCCGCACCCGAGGGGGCGGGTCAGCTTTCGGGAGAGAGCAGCTGCTCCAGCTCGTGCATGTCGACCGGCTTGGTGAGGTGATGGTCGAAGCCCGCGGCACGGGAGCGCTCGCGATGCCGTCGCTCGCCGTAGCCGGTGAGGGCGACGAGCATGGTCGTGCGCGGGAGTTCCGTCCGCAGCCGGCGGGCGACGTCGTAGCCATCCGCGTCGGGCATGCTGATGTCGAGGAGCACGATCTCGGGCCGCATCCGCAGGGCCTCGTTCACGCCGGCGCCCGCACCGTGGGCCGTCCGGACGTTGTGTCCGTACTCGCGCAACAGCTCCGCAAGGGCCTCGGCCGCGTCGACGTTGTCGTCGACCACGAGGATCCGCCGCTGCTGGCCGGACGCTTCGAGGGCGGGCGTGCCCGCCGCGGGAGCGTGCGTCGCGGGCACATACGGCAGGCGCACGATGAACTCGCTCCCCATCGCCGGCCCGTCGCTGTGCGCTTCGATGGTCCCGCCGTGCAGCTGCACGAGCTGGCGGACCAGGCTGAGCCCGAGCCCGAGGCCGCCGCGGGCCATCGACCGGGTATCGGGACCTTGGACGAACAGGTCGAAGACCCGGTCACGGAGTTCGGCGGTGAGCCCCTCGCCGTTATCGCGCACCGACAACACGACGCAGTCGCCCTCGACCGCGGCGCGGAGCGAGATGCGCCCGCCGACGTCGGTGTATTTCGCCGCGTTCGACAGCAGGTTCGCGAGGACCTGCTCGAGGCGGGAGTGATCGCCGCGGAACACGACCGGCGACTCGGGCAGCTCGAGGCTGAGGCGGTGGCCCCGCTCGTCGATGAGCGGGCGCGCGACCTCGACCGCGCGCTCCACGAGCGCAGTCAGGCTGACCGACTCCTCGCGCAGCTCGATCTGGCCCCGCGTGATCCGGGAGACATCCAGGAGGTCATCCACAAGCCGGGTCATCTGGGCGATCTGACGCTCGACGACCTCGCGCGCGTTCCCGACCCGCAGCCGGTCATCTGCCCGGAGTCGCATCACTTCGAGCGCCGCGCTCACGGGGGCAAGCGGGTTGCGCAGCTCGTGTCCGAGCATCGCCAGAAATTCGTCCTTGCGACGATCGACGTCGGCCAGCTGCTCGACCTTCGCTTTGAGTTCGGCCTCGAGCCGCCGCCCGCGGATCACCTCGGCCTCGAGCGCCGCCGCCTTCTGCTGGAGCGCCGCGACCGCGCGGAGCCGCGCGTCGGACTCGATGATCGTCGTGTACGCCTCCGTGGGGAACACCTCGGTGTGGAGACCCGAGACCGAGTTGAATTGGTCGGTGTCGCCGTGCGTGCCGAAGGCCGTCATCGGGTACGCGCAGACAAGGTCGAAGGTGTGGCTGGTCGCAAGGTCGTTCCACAGCTCCTCGAGCCGCAACGCGGCGTCTCGGCGGCCATCCGTCCAGAGCAGCGCGACCATCTCGCCGAATGCCCGGACGGCCCCAGGCGAGCCGGCCGCTGCGCGGCCCACGGGCCCACCGACGATCTCGCTGAAGCGCACCGGGTCGGGCCAGCCATCCGCGGTGATTCGCGCGAGCGTCTCGGCGGCGTCAAGGGGCAGGTACCGTCCCGCGCGACGGGCCTCGCCGACGTCGATGCGCATCGCCTTCAGGCGGCGCTCGAGGCCGTCGCGGTGCGTCGGGGTCGCGATCACGATCGCGGGCGCGCCATGCGAAAGCCCGGTGGACACGAACCGACCCACCTCGTCGACGAGCGCGTCGTCGGTCTCGTAGTAGCGCACCAGGTGCGAGCCGCCCGGCGCCGGCTGGGCAACGGCGTTCGGGGCGAGGACCGGCTGGGGGGTGGCGAAGGGGGTCTGGCTTTCCAGCGACATGTGCGTCGTGACGTACTTGCAGTTTCTGTGCCGTCTAGCGCTCGCTTTCCTGGCTGGTCGGGCCTACCGCCGGCTCCACGCCGCTGGAATGAACAGGCTTTCGTAGGTGTCGAGGGCGTAGGCGTCGGTCATGCCGGCCACGTAGTCAGCGACGGCGCGCTTCACGCCGTCCTCGTCGGCGATCCGCTGGTACTCCAGGGGCATCCGATCCGGATGGGCCTCGAAATAGTGCAGCAGTCCAAGCAAGACGCCCTGCGCTTTCTCGTCCTCGGTCTTCGCCGGGCCGGCCAGGTACACGTTCTCGAACATCCAATCCCGCAGCGCGTTCGTTGCCTCGAGCACCTCGGGTGACAGCCCGACCTCCGCCTTGCCAAAGGAGTGAACGATCACGTCGTAGACCATCGTGTCCAGGCGCTCCGAGCGATCGTGGCCGAGTGCGTCGCGGACCTCCTTCGGAAGATCGTCTTCGCCGATGATCCCCGCGCGCATCGCATCGTCGGTGTCGTGATGGAGATACGCGATCTTGTCGGCGTAGCGCACGACCCAGCCCTCAGGCGTCTCGGGGACGCCCCATGCGGCGGTCTCCAGCCCGCCCTCGGTCGGCGCGG
>JALZAA010000262.1 GCA_030948625.1 Actinomycetota bacterium | reverse complement strand
GGCGGAATCACAACCGCCCGGGCGCCGGCGCTTATGTCTGGTCCAGCTGCAACTTGACCACGTTCTTGCTGTCGCAGTTGAGGGTGCCCTTCTCCTTCGGGAAGACGCGGACGTACTTGCCGTTCTTCACCTGCGTGAGCACGAAGCAGCCATTGAGCTGCTTCCCGCCGACGTCGGTTGGGCCGAGCATGCCCTGGCCACCGACCTCGGCCTTGAAGTCGTGGATCTTCGCCGCCTCCTCGAGGAAGCGAGCGCGGGTCAGGCCGTTGTTGCCGTTCGCCTTGACGACGTTGTTCACGACGTCACGGAAGAACAAGCCCGCGGTCCACGCCTGCGCCGCGAACCCGTCGGCCTTGCTCGCCCCGCCGATGGCCTTCAAGAACGCGTTCACCGACTTGTTCTGCTTCGCCTCCTCGAACGGGACGAAGAACAACGAGGAGTACTGGCCGTCGACGTCGGCACCGCCTTCGCTCAGGAACTTGGCGTCGTAGCACTGGAGCGCACAACCCCACACCTTGACGCTCGTGACGCCCTGGACCTTGGACTCCTTCCGAAGCTGCACCGAGCTCTTGTAGTCGGAGATGCTCTCGGCGTAGGTGGAGTTGTGCTGCTTGATCGCCGCTGCCACCGGCGTGTAGTCGCTCTGGGTCGCAAGAGCAGAGATCTTGAAGAGATCCTCGTCGGCCTTGACTCCCGCCTTCTGCTCCCCCATTGCGACCGGGGTCGTGGCGTTGACCGTCGACTTGAGGTCGCTCGGGATCACCCATTCGCCGTGGAGATCCTTGTTCTTCGTCTTGAAGTATTGGATCTGGCCGACCCGGGCCGTGTACGTCTGGGGATGCGCGTCCCTCGTCGAGCAGTCGAGCCCGCTGGCGATCACCGGGAACGAGATCGCCGAGCACTGGTGCGCGACCTCGGTTTGGAGCGTCGGGATATCGGGCAGGCCGACGGCCTGCCCGGCCTTGTCGACGCACTGCTCCAGCGGCCCGACGTTGTTGAGGAACAGGGCGCTCGTGCCGACGATGGCGAAGTCCTCCTGGCACGCCTTGATGACGGCGTTGCGGGCCTCGTCGGCGCTCAGCTTCGAGTCGATGAAGTCGACCTGGACGTTCCGCCCCGCCAGCTTGCCGTGGCCGTTCTGGTATTTGGCGAAGGCGTTCACGCCGTTGACGACGCCCTGGAACAGGCCGGGCCGGGCCCCGTTGTCGACGTCGGCGATCACGGCGATCCGGATCGTGCTGGCCGTGACGCCGATATCGCTCTCCGGCGACTCCCCCTGCTGGGGTGCGGCACTGGCGGCTGCAGGAACCAGCCCCGTACCCACTCCCACCGCGACGACCAGAACCGCCCACAGGCTCCGCTTCACGTTCCCCCCTCAACTGAGGTCCCCACCCCCCCGGGGCCGCCCCGGTGCGGGGCATTGTGTCCCGAATCGAAACGTGTTTCAAGAGCGGGGGCTTCCGCCTACCCTGTCCCGAATGGCGAGCCCCGTGGCGGATCGGGCCCCGGCGGGGGCCGTCGACCTCCTCGACGGCGACCTCTACGCCGGCGACCCCGACCCCACCTACGCCCGGCTCCGCCGCCACGCCCCCATCTACCGGGACGAGGTCAACCAGCTCTGGGGCGTGTCGCGCTACGACGACATCGTGGCCATCGAGAAGGACCCGGCCACGTTCTGCTCGGCGGAGGGCTACCGGCCCAACCTCCCCGCCGACGACTCGATGATCGGCAACGACGACCCCCGCCACAACGAGCGGCGCCGGCTCGTGGCCCGCCGCTTCACCCCGAAGGCGGTCGCTGACCACGAGGGCGCGGTGCGCGATCTCGCGCGTCGCCTCGTCGACGCGGTGGCCGACCAGGGGCACTGCGAGGTCGTCGAGGAGCTGGCCGCTCCGCTGCCGGCGATGGTGATCGGGCGCCTGCTCGGGTTCGGCGACGACCTCTGGCCCCGGATCAAATATTGGTCGGAGACCACGATCCTCGCCGGCGGCGGGCCCCGTTACATGGCCGACAGCGTGGTCGAGGCATTCGGGGACTACTGCAAGCACGCCGGACGCGCGATCGAAGCGCGACGGGCTGCGCCCGCCGATGACGTGATGTCGACATGGACGCGCGCCGAAGCCGACGGCGTCCTGTCGGCCGACCAGATGCTCTCCGAGGGTCTCTTGCTCATCGACGGCGGCGCCGAGACCACCCGGACCGTCATCACCGGCGCGGTGCTGGCGCTGACCGAGCACCCGGACCAGTACCGGCGCCTCCTGGACGATCCGAGCCTGCTCCCCGTGGCGGTGGAGGAGTTCATCCGCTGGGTCACGCCCATCCTGAACATGCGCCGCACTGCGACGCGCGACGCCGAGGTCTCGGGCACGCCGCTGGCGCGCGGTGACGAGCTACTGCTCATGTACCCGTCGGGCAACCGCGACGAGACGATCTTCGACGCGCCCGACGGCTTCGACGTCGGCCGCCAGCCGAATCCCCACATCGCGTTCGGGTTCGGCACGCACTTCTGCCTCGGTGCCGCCCTCGCACGCCTCGAGGTCCGCGTGATGTTCGAGGAGCTGCTCCCTCGCTTGCGCAACCTGCGGCTTGCACCCGGTACCGCGCCCGAACGCATCCCGAACGCGTTCGTGCGCGGGTTCCGCTCCCTGCACGTCGAATACGACGCCTAGCAGCCATGCCGACGATCGCCGAGCTCGTGCGGGCCCGCGCCGCCGATGCGCACACCGCGATCGTGTTCGAGGACCGTTCGTGGAGCTACGCCGAGTACGTCGCCGCGTGCGCCGAGCGCGCCGCGCTGCTCGAGGAGCTGCGTCGCCCGGGGCCGTTCCACGTCGGCGTCCTCCTCGACAACGTGCCGGAGTTTCCGATGTGGCTGGGGGCGGCCGCCGTCAGCGGCGCGGTGGTCGTCGGCATCAATCCCACGCGGCGCGGCGCTGAGCTGGCGCGTGACGTCGCGCACACCAACTGCCAGCTCATCGTGACCGAGGATCGCCACGCCCCCCTCCTCGACGGCCTCGACACCGGCGTCGGCGCCGATCGGGTGCTGGTCACCGAGTCGCGGGAGTACGCCGACGCGCTCGAGCGCCATCGAGGCGCCACGCTGCCCGAAGTCGAGATCGCCGACTCCGACCTGTACCTGCTGCTGTTCACCTCGGGCACGTCCGGCGCGCCCAAGGCGTGCCTCTGCTCACAGGGTCGGCTGGCCCGCATCGGTCTCACGCTCGCCGAGATGGTGACGCTCGGGCCCGATGACGTGTGCTACCTCGCGATGCCGATGTTCCACTCCAACGCGTTGATGGCGGGGTGGGCGCCGGCGCTCGCCGGTGGCGCCACCAGCGCGCTCCGGCGCAGGTTCTCGGCGTCCGGGTTCCTTCCCGACGTGCGGCGGTTCGGCGTCACCTACTTCAACTACGTCGGCAAGCCGCTGTCGTACATCCTCGCCACACCCGACCAACCCGACGACGCCGACAACCCGCTGCGGCTCGTGTTCGGCAACGAAGCTGCCGAACTCGACATCGAGCGCTTCTCGCACCGCTTCGGCACCCCGGTGATCGACTCGTACGGGTCCACCGAAGGCGGGGCGATCGTGCAGCGGACCCAGGACATGCCGGCGGGAGCGCTCGGTCGCGGCGGCAAGGGCGTGACGGTCCTGGATCCGGAGACGGGCGTCGAGACGCCGCCGGCCCGGTTCGACGCCGATGGTCGTCTCCTCAACCCGGACGAGGCGATCGGCGAGCTCGTCAGCCGGCTCGGGGCCGTCGGGTTCGAGGGCTACTGGAACAACGACGAGGCCAACGCGGCCCGCGTCCACGACGGCATCTACTGGACGGGCGACCTCGCCTACCGCGACGAGCAGGGCTTCTTGTTCTTCGCCGGCCGCGATTACGACTGGCTGCGCGTCGACGGCGAGAACTTCGCCGCCGCGCCGGTGGAACGGATCCTCGCCCGCCATCCCGACGTGGTGCTGGCTGCGGTGTACGCGGTCCCCGATCCCGGCGTCGGCGACCGGGTGATGGCCGCGCTGCAGCTGCGACCGGGATCGTCGTTCGACCCCGAGGGGTTCGCCGCCTTTCTCGCGGCCCAGCCCGACCTCGGCACCAAGTGGGCGCCGCGGTTCGTGCGCATCGCCGAGGAACTGCCGGTCACCGAGACGAGCAAGGTGCTCAAGCGCGTCCTGCGCCGCGAGCGGTGGGACGGCGACGACCCGGTGTGGTGGCAACCGGACAAGGACGGGCCGTACCGGCTGATGTCGGCGGCTGACAGCGAGGCGCTGCGCAAGGAGTTCGCGGCCCGCGGGAGCGAGCGCGTGCTCGAAGCGACGTGAGCGACGTGAGCGACCGGATGCTCGAAGGCCGGGTCGCAGTCGTCACCGGTGCCGGGCGCGGCATCGGGCGGGCCGACGCCATGCGACTCGCCGCGTACGGCGCGCGCGTGGTGGTCAACGACGTTGGTGTGGCCACCGACGGGAGCGCGACAGGTGAGACGCCGGCCGACGAGGTCGTCGGCGCGATCACCGACGCCGGCGGAGAGGCGATCACCGACGCGCACGACATCTCGACTCCCGACGGCGGCGAAGCGCTCGTGCAGTCCGCCCTCGACACGTGGGGTCGCGTCGACGTCGTCGTCAACAACGCCGGTATCGGGCGGCCTCACATGGTCTTCAACCTCACCGACGACGACTGGGCCGACGTGCTCCGCGTCCACCTGACCGGGACCTTCGCGGTGAGCCGCGCCGCGTGCCGGTGGTGGCGAGCCGAGCACAAGGCAGGACGAGGTGGCTACGGCCGGCTGGTCAACACTGCGACCGGCCTGCTGCTCTACGGCGGCGCGGGCCAGTCGAACTACGTGGCAGCCAAGGCGGGCGTCCTCGCCTTCACCGACGCCGTCGCCACCGAGATGGCGCCGTACGGCGTGACGGCGAACACGATCATGCCGTCGGCGCGCACGCGGCTCGCGGCCATCGGCTGGCGCATCGACCGCGCCCGAGCCGAGGAGGAGGCGTTCGATCCCACCGACCCCGTCCACGTCGCGGAGATGGTGTGCTTTCTTGCGTCACCGGCGGCGGGGTGGTTGTCGGGCCAGTGCTTCCAGGTCCGGGGTGGGGTCGTGGAGCACGTCCGGACGTGGGAGGTCGACTCGCAGGCCGAGCGCCACGACCGGGGTTGGACCGCCGGCGAGCTCGCCGCCGAGGTGCCCCGCCTGTTCGGCGCCGGCGCCAAGCGCTCGGACCCGCCGCCGAAGGACTGGCAGGACCAGTACCGCGACGCGGGCCGCTCGGCCACTGCGCCCGGGGAGTAGGTCGGCGACTCGCCTAGCCGGCAGCAGGCGTCACGAGAGCGCGTTGCCGACGGGCTGGCCGGCGCGTTCCATGCACTGCACGTCGAAGTAGATCGGCAGCAGGTGCTTCACGTAGAACGCGTACGTCGTGAGGTCGCCGATGACGAGGTCGTCGTACTCCTTGATGCGCACGCGGTCGTCCTTCTCCTGGTACCGCTTGCACTGGTCGAGCTTGTCGTCGACTTCGGCGCGCGTGCCGAACAGCAGGCCCAGGTGGTCGTAGCCCGGCGACTGCATCGGCTTGTCGCTCTCGGCGAGCAGGATGAACTGCTGCGCCTCCTCCGACAAGAGAATGTGGCACGACTGGCCGACGACTTCGGTATCGACGCCGACCCAGCCGAATACGCTGCCGTAGAACGCGTCGACTTCCTCGCGGAAGTCTGTGGTGAGCGTCCCGGTCGGGAACGTGAGCTCCATGTGGTTGAACCGCATCGTCGGCATCGCATGCCCCCCCGTTTTCTCTCTCTCACTTCGTGAGCCAGATCAGTCTACGTTTGTGCGTCATGGCCCATCGCTTGCGCACTGTCGACCTGGACTTCTTGAACACTGCGCCGCAACGGTTCGTGTTCGAAACGACCGTCGCCGCCTCGAAGGAAACAGTGTTCGGCGCGATCAGCGCCGATCCATCCACCTGGACGTGGTGGCCCGGCCACGACGAAGGTTCCTACGAGAGCCCAGCCCCGCACGGCGTCGGATCGCGTCGCCACATGCGCATGGGCGACTCCTGGTACCGGGAGACGATCCTCGCCTGGGACGAGCCCACGCGCTGGGCGTACCGGGTCGACGAGAGCGCAGACTCGGTGCTCGACGCGTTGGTCGAGGAATGGATCGTCGAGGGCGACGGCGACCGGAGCACCGTGCGGTGGACGTTCGCCGTGGAGCCCGGCGGCGATTTCGCGGCCGGCTTCTCCACGGCCAAGCCGATGATCGGCGAGATGTTCGAGCAGGCCATGAAGAACCTCGACGCCCGCCTGTCGACGGCCGAGGGCTCGAACCGATGACCGTCGGCGTCGCCGGCTACAGCCACGTCGCGGTCTCGGTGACCGACCTCGACGCCGCCCGCGACTTCTACTGCGACGTGCTCGGCTTCGAGGAGCTCCGCAGGCCGGACTTCGGCTTCCCCGGGCTCTGGCTGCGGGTGGGCCAGCTCCAGCTGCACCTCGGCGTGGTCGACCAGGCGCCGTCGCCAGGGCCGGGCTTCCCGCACTTCGCGCTGTACGTGCCGAGCGACCGGTTCGAGACCACGATCGAGGCCGTGCGCGCCGCCGGCGTGAAGACGCTCGGCGAGCCGTCGTCGCGCGTCGACTTCGGGACCACGGTTCGTGCCGCGTTCGTCACCGACCCGTCCGGCAACGTGATCGAGCTGACGGACGTCGGGCCCTTACCCCAGAAGTAAATCGATTACTCGAAGGTGACCTTCACCTTCTTGGTGCCACCCGAGCAGTCGAGCGTGCCCTTCTTCGTCGGGCTGACCCGCACGAACTTGCCGTTCTTGATCTGGAGGATCATCCCGCACGGGCCGACCTTCCGACCGCCGACGTCCGTGGGTCCGAGCATCCCGTCGGCGGTGAAGTCGTGGATCTTGGCCGCCTCCTGGAGGAACCGGGCCCGGGTGAGGCCGTTGTTCCCATCGGCTTGTACGACGTTGTTGATGACGTCGCGGAAGAAGAGGCCCGCCGTCCACGCCTGGGCGCCGAACCCGTCCGCTTGGTCCTTACCGCCGACGTTCTTCAGGTAGTTGCTCACCGACTTGTTCTGCTTGGCTTCCTCGAAGGGGACGAAGAAGAGCGAGACGTACTGTCCTTCGACCGCGTTCGCGCCTTCCTCGATGGTCCGCTTGTCGTAGCATTGCAGCGCGCAGTCCCAGACCTTGACGCTGGTGACGCCCTGGACCTGCGCCTCTTTCCGGAGCAGCACGTTCGCCTTGTAGTCGACGTTGTTGAGCACGTACGTGCTGTTCTTGGCCTTGATCTCCTGCACGATCGGTGTGTATGCCGCCTGCGGTGAGAGCCCCGACACCTTGAACTCGCCGTCGGACTTGACACCGAACGACTTGTACATCGCGATCAACGGAAGCGCGGCGTTCGTCGTCGCCTTCAGATCCCCGGCGAGCGTGAAGACGCCATGCAGGCTCTTGTTGCGCTTGGTGTAGTACTTGGCCGTCCCCGCCCGGACCGTGACGCTCTTCTGGGCTGCGTCCTTCGTCGCGCAGTCCAGCCCGACCACGATCACCGCGAACGACGTCTGCGAGCACTGGTGCTCGATCTCGGTTTGGAGGACGGGCACGTCGGGCAGGCCCGTCACGCGTCCGGCCTGGTCGGGACAACTCGCCATCGGCGCGATGTTGTTCATGAAGAGCGCCGTGGTGCCGACGATGGCGAAGTCTTCCTGGCACGCCTGGACCAACGCGTTACGCGCCTCGTCGGCGCTGAGCTTCGAGTCGATGAAGTCGACCTGCAGCTTGCGGCCGCCCGCCACGCCGCCGTTGGCGTTGATGAACTTGGCCGCCGCCTGCACCCCGTTCACCGACCCCTGGAACAGGCCGGGCCGGGCCGCGTTGTCGACGTCCGCGATCACGGCAATGCGGATCGTGTCGGCCGTGACCCCGATCTCGCTCGCCGGCTGGCCCTGCTGCGGCGCCGGGCCGGAGGCGGCGGCCGCCGCCGGAAAGATTGCGCCCACCAGCCCGAGCGCGGCAATCAACACGACCCAACGCCGTCCGTCCACGGTTCCCCCCTTGAATATTGGACCGCTTTGTCCACATCGGTCCCGCATTTTGTATACAAAATCCGGCCGTTTGTCACGGCGGTTCTCAGGAAGGGAGCGGGACTGCCCTGCGGGTCAGTTGTCGGCGCCGAGCAGGAGCGCGCTGGTGGGCACACCCGTGCCGGCGGTGACGAGCACGTGCTCCACGTCGTCGACCTGGTTGACCGACGTGCCCCGCACCTGGCGCACGCCTTCGGCGATGCCGTTCATGCCGTGGATGTAGGCCTCGCCGAGCTGACCCCCATGCGTGTTGATCGGGAGCCGGCCGCCGAGCTCGACATTGCCGTCGCGGAGGAACTCCTTGGCGCCGCCCCGTTCGCAGAATCCGAACTCCTCCAGCTGGGGCAGCACGAGAGGGGTGAAGTGGTCGTAGATCACGGCGGTCTGGATATCGTCGGGACCGAGGCCGGAGGTGTTCCAGAGCTGGCGCGCCACGAGCCCCATCTCGGGGAGCCCCGTGATCGAGTCCCGGTAGTAGCTGGTCATCATGTCCTGGTTCTCGCCCGCGCCTTGGGCCGAAGCGTTGAGGACCGCGGGAGGATGGGACAGGTCGCGCGCACGTTCGAGCGATGTGACGACGATCGCCTGCGCGCCGTCGCTCTCCTGGCAGCAGTCGAGCAGGTGGAGCGGCTCGACGATCCAGCGCGACTGCTGGTGCTCCTCGAGCGTGATCGGCTTGTCGTAGAACCACGCCTTTGGATTCGTCGCCGCGTGCTTGCGGTCCGCTACGGCGACGCGTCCGAAGTCCTCGCTCGTGGCGCCGTACTCGTGCATGTAGCGGGACGCGAACATCGCCACCCACTGCGCCGGCGTCAGCAGCCCGAACGGCGCGTACCAGGCGAAGTGCGCCTGCTCTGCGTTCGCGACCGGGGCGCGGCCCTGCACGCCCGCCCCGAACCGATGCCCCGACCGCTCGTTGAACGCGCGGTAACACACGACGTAGTCGGCCACGCCCGCGTGCACGGCGAGAACGGCTTGCTGCACGGTCCCGCACGCGGCGCCGCCGCCGTGGTGGATGCGGGAGAAGAACGACAGCTCGCCGATGCCGAGGTTGCGGGCGATCTCGATCTCCGGGTTGGTGTCCTGCGTGTAGGTGACCATCCCGTCGATCTGGCCCGGCTCGAGGCCGGCGTCGGCGATCGCCGCCTCGCACGCCTCGACCGCCAGGCGCAGCTCGGAGCGCCCGGACTCCTTCGAGAACTCGGTGGCGCCGATCCCGACGACGGCCGCCGCGTCCCGGAGCTCGTTGCGGTCGCTCATGGGCTCTGAGTCACGCCGGCAACTGGAGGGAGACGGTGCCGGTCACATGGTCGCCGAGGTCGTTGGCGCCGCGCACCTGCACCTCGACCAGGCCGTCGTCCTTCTTGGTGACCCGGCCCGTCATCGTCATCGTGTCGCCCGGGTGGTTCGGCGCACCGAGGCGGATGTTGACGCTCTTGAGGACGGCGTCGGGGCCGGCCCAATCCGTGATGAACCGGCCGACGAACCCGTTCGTCGAGAGGATGTTCATGAAGATGTCGGGTGAGCCGCGTTCCTGCGCCAAGCCGGGGTCGTGGTGCACGTCCTGGTAGTCGCGTGACGCGATCGCAGTCGCCACGATGAGCGTGCG
>JALZAA010000248.1 GCA_030948625.1 Actinomycetota bacterium | reverse complement strand
TCGAGCACGACAACGCGTAGAAGGCGCCGCGGGGGTCCGCCTACCGCCATCGGGGGGCCGGAAATGGTAAGACGGGACACCAAACGGGAACGGGGTCTCCCGCTTTCCGTGTCCCGCCCCGTTTTGGACCCTGGGCTGTTGGCTCATACTCGTCACGCCCGAAGTGACGGGTGAAGAAAACCAGACGGTACGAAGAAGACGGCTCACGGAAAGCCGACGGAGTGCGAGGCGCGCGTGGGGTTGGCTCCGCAAGAAGCTGGCAGCGGGCACGCGTCGATTCGCGTCGCCGGCAGCAGCAGCGATCAACTCGTTCGTCCTGTCGGCGACGGGGCCGCGCCTTCAGCGACGACGTCAGGGCTCCTTGCGAGAGTCCCCGGGACGCGCTGGCCTGCTGGCACGGTCGGGCTGGCCGCGCTCGCTGTGTGCGTGGCGGGAACGGCGCTGTGGATCGTCGCCGGTGACGAGTCGCCGTTCATCGTACGGATCTCGCTGAGCAGCCTTGCCTTTTTCGGCTTCGGCGCGCTCTTCGCTCCACGGATCCGTGCCGCAACCCTGAAACCGCGGCGGATAGCTGTCGCCACTGCCGGACTGCTGCTGGTAGCGGTCGCGATGCCTCCCACCGGCTCGCTCGATGTCTGGTCCTACGCGATGTACGGGAGCATGGTCTCGGAACATCACGCCAGCCCGTACACGCACACTCCCGACGAATATCCCGGCGACCCACTGCAGTCCCAAGTCGGGCCGATGTGGCGACACACGCCGTCGGTGTACGGGCCCGCGTTCGTCGCAGTCGCTGCGGCCGGCACGAGCGTCGCCGGGTCCTCGTTACTGCTCAACCGGTTGTTCTTCCAGATCATCGAGGCACTTGCGGTTCTTGCGGTCATGATTCTGCTCTGGCGGCGCACCCGTGACCCCGCAGCACTCGCGTTCGTGGGGCTCAACCCGGCCGTGATCGCTGTTGTCAGCGGAGGTCACAACGATCTCCTCGTCGGTCTCGCGCTCCTGGCCGGAACCGTGCTGGTAGCAAATCGGCGTCCGGGCTGGGCAGGGGTCATCTTCGCGGCCGGCGCGCTCGTCAAGCTCGTTGCCGTCCTTCCCGTGGTCGCGTTAACGGCGTGGACATGGCGACGGCGGGGAAGGCGTGATGCGCTCCTCGTCGCCGGCACCACGGGTGCTCTCACCATCGGCGGGTACGCGGCGGCGGGCGGCCAAGCCGCGTTGCAGCCGCTCCTCGCGGCTCGCGCGCTGATCGGCCGCGTCTCGATCTGGAATCCAGTGCACTGGCTGACCCAAGTCCTGCACGTGGACGGCCGCATAGGAACGCAACAATTGGGAACCACCGCAATCGTGGTCAGCGCGCTGGTCATCGTCGTCTTCATCGCCGTCGTCGCGCTCCGAGACGACTCCCCGGCGTTGACCACCGGCGGCGCGACTCTCGTGTTCCTGCTGACGGCGGCGTACGTGCTCCCGTGGTACGCGGCCTGGGGCCTGCCCGTGGTCGCGCTCGTGTGGCGTTCGCGTGTTGCCCAGCTCACAGCGCTGCAGGCGGCAATCCTCACCCTCGCCTATGCATGAAACGACTCGAGCCCTGCAGAGCGCGCTGCACCGCACGCACGTAGCTCACCCGCTGATCGTGACGACGACCTTCCCCTTTGCCCGGCGATCCGCGAGCTCACGGATCGCCTCGGAGGCGCGCTCCAGGGGGTACGTGGCGGACACGTGCGGGCGCAGCTTGCCGTCGCGCCACCAGCCCATCAGCTCCTCGACGTTTTGACGATGCCGGTCGGGGTACCGGCCGACGAACGCACCCCAGTACACGCCGACGATCTGACAGCTCTTGAGCAGCGCAAGGTTCAGCGGGATCGCCGGGATTTGCCCGGCGGCGAAGCCGATGACGAGAAAGCGACCCTCCCATGCGATCGCGCGCAGCGCCGGTTCGCTGAAGGCACCACCGACGGGGTCGTAGATGACGTCGGCACCGGCGCCGCCCGTGACCTCTCGGATCCGTGCTTTGAGATCCTCCGTGGCGTAGTTGATCGTGAGTGACGCACCACGCTCGCGGCACAGCTCCAACTTGTCGTCGCTCGAGGCCGCGGCGACCACGGTGGCACCCATGACCGCACCGAGCTCCACGGCAGCCAGCCCGACGCCGCCGGCGGCGCCGAGCACGACCAACGTTTCGCCGGGCTGAAGGCGAGCACGGTCCTTCAGCGCGTAATGCGAGGTGCCGTAGGCGTAGAGGAAGGCGGACGCGTCGACGAAATCGATGCCTTCCGGAATCGGGATCACAGTGCCGGCGGCGACCGCGACCTTCTCGGCGAGGCCGCCCCAGCCCGTCGACGCGAGGATCCGATCGCCGACCGTGATGCCCTTCACGTTCGGGCCTACCGCGCTCACGACCCCCGCGATCTCTGCGCCGGGCGAGAAGGGGAGCGGCGGCTTGAATTGATAGAGATTCTGAATGATGAGGACGTCGGGGAAGTTGACGGAGCACGCCCGGACGTCGACCACCACCTGGGCGTCGGCAGGCGTCGGCTCGTCGACGTCTTCGACCGTCAGCGACTCCGGCGGTCCGAACTCTCGGCACAGGACGGCTCTCACGGCCGGCACGGTAGCGACCATTGTCCGGCCTCGTCATGCAGGCCTGAAAACCAGGAATAGCGCGCGCCCGGAGCGCGTTGAAATGTGGCCGTCCGAAGGGAAGGCAGCGAAGGAGCCGGCGAGTGAAGTGCAAGAACTGCGGCGAGGAAGTCGACCCCCGGCGGGTAGAGCTGGGCTACGACTACTGCACGCGCCGCGAATGCCAAGAGCGCCTGATGAACCGGGTGGAGCTGGCGCGGGTCACGGTGAACAAGGCCGCCGACCAGTACGTGAGGGCGGACGAGGTCATCCCCGACGGGCCCGGGGTGCGCTGGGGCATCGACGACGAGGATGACGAAGAGGCGTCCGCGGGTGGCCCCAGACAGCAGCGCGTCCAGGAGCCGCCGCGGCCCAAGCCCCGCATGAGCACGACACGGCGGCTGCAGGTGGCGGCCGACAAGCTCGACACCACTCTGATACGCGTCTACGAGCGGTTCTGTCGCTCTGAGATCACGGCGGCGGAGATGCGTTCCGAGCAGAACGCGCTGATCCACGCCTTCAACGACCGTGTGCGCGGCGAGAACATCCGCTACCGGAGCTTCTTGCGGAAGATGGTTTGAGCGACGACGGGCTCGGCGTCGTCTATTGACGGCGGGCGATCGCCCTCGCCAGATCCTTCTTGCTCATCTTCGAGCGCCCCTCGACGCCCAACTTGCGGGCACGCTCGTACAGCTCTTCCTTCGATCGCCCCTCGTAGTCGACCCCGCCGAACGTCTCGCCTTCGCCCCGGCGCGCCGCCGCGCCGCCCCGCTTCGCTCGAGGATCGGACGGGCCCCGGCGCC
>JALZAA010000214.1 GCA_030948625.1 Actinomycetota bacterium | reverse complement strand
GCGTGAGGCCGGTGGGCAGCGTTCCGTCGCTGATCGACCACTTGTCGGCCGCGCGGCCGCCGGTCGACGTGAGTGCGAGTGCGAGCGGCACTCCGACCTCACCGGCGGGCGAGACCGGCGGAGTGATCTTCAGCCGCTGCACAACCGAGAGGCTGTACGTCTGTGCATCGGTGCGGTTCACGTCGGTCACCTGCACCACGAAGGTGAAGTCACCTTCAGCCATGGGCGTGCCGGAGATCAGACCGTTGGAGCTGACACTCAGGCCTGTCGGCAAGCTGCCGGACTTCACCGACCAGACCTGCGACCCGCCGCCGATCGCCGTGAGCTGGACGCTGTAGGGCTCGTTCAAGAACGCCCCACTTGGGCTCAAGGCATTCTGCTGGATCTTCAGCCCTTGCACGATGTCAATCGAGAACTGCCTCTCCGTTGACTTCGAGTCTGCGCACCAAGAGACACCGCCGCTCGAGGCCGGAATGTCTTGCATCGACAACCAGAAAATCCAGCTACCGCCCTGAGTCGGCGTTCCACTGATCAAGCCGCTCGACGACAACGTGAGGCCCGACGGAAGCGCACCGGTGGCCGAGAAGGAGACATACGGCACACAGCCTGTTCCGACACGGCCCTTGATTTGCACCGAATACGATTTTCCGGTCGAACCCTGGGGGCAAACCTTTATCTGGGTGCCCGTGCCCACGGGACAAATGGTGTCGTCGAATGCGAGCGCACTAGCCGTGGGCACGATGACGCCGGCGATGCCTGCGGCTAGGACGAAGAGCAGCAGCAGACGGGCGAGGCGCATGAGACTCCTTTTCGGTATGGCGTCCAGCTGTTACAGACCCGGGGACCGGCGCAGGATAGCCAGGGATCGCGGACAGTATCGACTTCAGTTGTAAAACCTGCGTAAAGAGCCTCTAGGCTCAATAACCCTGCAACGGATGAGATTTCAGTCGATCGCACGGGCGCCGTTTCGGCGGACTGCGGACGCGTCTTGCCGTCGCCACCCATGATCTCCAGCGAAAGGTCGCGCTCCAGCGCCGACTCGACAGCGGTGACGACCGCGGGGTAGTCCGTCCGTGCGGGTCCGTGCGGGTCTGTGGTCGTGCAACCTCCAATGTTGGAGTCTCAACAGAACAACACCGACCGAGGGTTCACGCGCGAGTGATCTGGTCCCCGTTTTCTGGTCTTGGTTCGTGAGAATCGAGGCTCTCAGGAAAGGGGATGTGTGTCGTGCCGAGGTCGTATGCGCCGGAGTTCCGCCGGCGAGTCGTGGAGCTCGTCCGGGGAGGCCGAGCGGTCAGCGTGGTCGCTGCTGAGATCGGCGTAAGTGAGGCGACGGTCTACCGCTGGCGAGAGCAGGACCGGATCGATCGCGGGGAGCAGCCGGGGTTGTCGAGTGTAGAGCGGGTCGAACTCGCTCAGGCGCGGCGAAGGATCCGCGAGCTGGAGACCGAGTTGGAGATCACGAAGAAAGCGTCCGTGCTGTTCGCGGGAAGCGGCGTTCGCCCAAAAGGAAGTACCCGGTGATTGCCGCTCTGGCCGGGCAGGGCTATGACGTCAAGCGGTGTTGCCGGATCCTCGCCGTCGCACCGTCGGGCTACTTCAGCTGGCGGAACCGCCCACCGTCAGTGATGGAGCTACGGCGCGAATGGCTGCGAGGGCTGATCAGCCAGATCCACGCGGACTCACGAGGCGTCTACGGCTACCGGCGGATCCGGGCCGAGCTGCGCCTCGGCCGGCAGATCATCGTCTCGCGGAAACTCGTGCACAAGCTGATGGCCGAGGCACGACTGAAGGGGCTACCGGCCCGGAGGCAGCGCAAGCGCTTGGCCAACGTCGCGACCGCCGAGGACCTGGTTTGCCGCGACTTCACAAGCGATGCACCGAATCAATTGTGGCTGACCGACATCACCGAGCACCCGACTCGCGAAGGAAAGGTGTACTGCTGTGTCGTTCTCGACGCACACTCCCGCCGCGTCGTTGGTTGGTCAATCGACAGTCACCAAGCATCATCGCTGGTCACGAACGCTCTCCAGATGGCGCTCAGCAACCGCGCCCCGCAACCCGGAACGGTGATCCATAGCGATCACGGATCACAGTTCACTTCCTGGGCGTTCAGCGAACGCGTCCGCCAAGCGGGACTCGTGCCGTCGATGGGCACGGTCGGTGACGCGTTCGATAACGCGGTGATCGAGTCATTCTGGGCGCGACTGCAGACGGAGCTGCTGAACCGCCGGAAATGGAAGACACGTGTCGAGCTCAGCACCGCATTGTTCGAGTACTTCGAGATCTTTCACAACCGCACCCGCCGTCACAGCTCGCTCGGAATGCTGACACCGATCGAATATGAAAAGGTCAACAACCACACGGCAGCCGCCTGACTCTCACAAGCCGAGTCCAGGGAACAGGGGCCAGACCAGCTGGACCAGTTTCAGGCGGTCACGTCATCGTCGTCCAGAACACTCGCCCGCTCGACGGCGTTGTTGCGGCTGCAGCCGGATGTTGCTGCAGTCATGCGACACGGGCATTAAAAGCTCAACGCGTCGCGAGAGCGGCGACCAAGCCGACAAGCACCCCGACAGCCGACCGGTGAAGCCAAGTGGCTAAACGCCGCGCGTTGCTCGCGGTCGAGTTTCCCGGCCTCGAAGATTTCGATGATCCCCGGCTTGAATGGCGGCGCCTGTTCTCTGAGCTCTTCGGGACGTTCTTGCTGGTGCTCGTCGCAGCAGGCGCGGCGGTTGTGGGCGCGATCAGCCATGGTGCGATCAGCCGTCCAGCCGCGATCACTGCGCCCGGCTTGATGGTGATGGCGATCATCTTCTTCATGGGCGCGGTCTCCGGCGCTCACCTCAACCCCGCGGTCACACTCGCCTTCAGCCTCCGCAAAGACTTCCCCTGGCGCCGCGTTCCCGGCTACATCCTCGCCCAACTCGCCGGCGCTACCCTCGCCTGTCTCTTTCTCTGGGTCGTCTACGGCAAGATCGGCATGCTCGGTGCCACCGAACCGGGCGCCGGGATCAGCGCTTGGCAGGCCATGCTGACAGAACTCGTCCTCACCATCGGCCTCGCGAGCACGATCCTCGGTACCGCCACGCGCGCGCAAAACGTCGGCGCCCTCTCCGCAGTTGCGGTCGGTGGCTACATCATCCTCGCCGGCCTCTGGTCGAGCCCGATCAGCGGCGCCTCGATGAACCCGGCTCGCTCGTTCGCCCCCGACCTCCTGCTCGGCCGCTTCGGTCATCTCTGGGTCTATCTCGTCGGCCCGCTCACCGGGGCGGCGATAGCAGTCGGAATCGCCTGGCTGCTACGCGGGCCCGGTGGAGGAGGAGCCAAGGCCGCCCGCGGCACACCCGGCTAACCCGCGTGAACCCATCAGCGCACCGCATCACTCGCGAGTCCGCCGGAACAATCGATATCTATCTATTTAGATAGACCTAGTCGGGTGATTCGGACTCGGCGTCCCTCATCCCAGACGCGGTAATGGCTACGAGTTGAGGGTCGAAACCGGGCTACGGTCGGGCTCGATTTATCAGGTAGGCGCCAACGAGCTGGTAGTGCGCTTTCGCGAAAGATGGATCGAGCTCCAGCGCGCGTTCGTACCAGCGGATCGCCCCACGAATCTCGTTCATCCCGTGAATCTGCTGGATGTAGCCGCGGTCGAGGAGCAGCTGCGGATCCTCACCCTGCGCGAGCGCGGCGTCGAGCGCACGCTTGGCCGCACTGAAGCTCTCCTCGTCTCCGCGAGCCTCCACCAGATCGACAGCCGCGCGAGCGTCCATCGCTTGCTGAGACTTGTGGGGTGCGTAAATTCGGTGCGCGCTCCGAAAACTGGGGATATGCAGGCGGGACCGAGTTTTTGCAGCCCACAGGGTGTTCCCTCTCAGTAGGATGTTCGCTGTGGTAGCGAACATAGCGTTATAGGGAACGGTTCTCTGTTATGCTTCGTTTGCCATGCCAGAGAACATGCCACTTGAGGGAACGGACCTGCTCGATCGCGCTGTCGTCTGGCTCGATCAAGTACTCCCGCAGGGCTGGACAGTCGAACGCTCCAAAACGTCATTTAGTGGCGCGGCCGGAACAGAGCCGCGGCGGCTAGACACCGCCATCGACCTCGCGGCGTCGAACGGCACCCGCACAACCTTGGCCGTCGAGGCAAAGCGGACATTCACCCCTCGTGACGCCGAACAGCTTCTCAGAGGCCTGGCCAGCCAGCTCCGAACGCTCGCGCATGGAGTCGCCATCCTCGTGGTCGCTGCCTGGCTCAGCCCTCGAACGCAAGAGTTGCTCGCGGAGCAAGACGTCAACTACCTCGACCTCACGGGCAACGCTCTCGTTCGCTTAGAGAACCCCGCCGTCTATATCCGCTCACAGGGCGCGACGCGGAACCCGGAGCCGCAACCACGCGGACGAGCACGCGTCCGCGGGCCGAAGGCGGCACGGGTTGTCCGACTGCTGGTCGATGTTCGACCTCCGTACGGTGTGCGCGAGATCGCGATGGCCTCGGGCGTCGCGCTTAGCTATACGTCCCGACTGCTCGACTCGCTCGACCGCGAGGCCTTGGTCGATCGTTCGCTGCGGGGTCAGGTCGAAGCCGTCGACGTTGCCGGCTTGCTCCGCCGGTGGGCGGAGTCCTACGACGTCTTCAAAGCGAACAACGCGACAACGTTCGTCGCGCCCAATGGGGTAGCAAGTGCTCTGCAACGTCTAGCGCAGAACAGCACACTGGGCAGGGTTGCGATCACCGGATCGTTCGCCGCGACGCGGCTCGCACCCGTCGCCGCTCCCGCCTTGCTCGTCGCCTACTGCGACGACGTGTCATCAGTCGCTACGTCGCTCGATCTTCTCCCGGCAGACGAGGGAGCGAACGTTGCGCTGCTGCGCCCCTACGACTCCTTCATATGGGACCGCACGGTACGCGCGGACCCGCTTGAGTACGTCGCCCCGTCGCAGACGGTCGTCGACTGCCTCTCCGGTACGGGTCGCATGCCGTCGGAAGGAGAAGCGCTCTTGGAGTGGATGCTCGAAGACGAGTCGCGCTGGCGGCTTGACTCCCTCCGTGACCTTGACACCTCACCGAGCGCAGCGTGACCGACACACCGTTTGACGCCGACCCGCTCTACGTCGCCGCGCGTCGCGTTCTCCTCGACGCACTGACTGCTCTCTCACCTCACGGCCGCGCGGTAATCGTGGCCGGCGCGCAGGCGATCTACCTTCGAACCGATACCGCCGACCTGAGCGTGGCGCCATACACCACCGACGCCGACCTCGCGCTCGACCCCAGCCTTCTCGGCGACAACCCTGAGCTTGAAACCGCGATGACAGGCGCCGGTTTCCATCTTTCGGCACAGGATGGAGGCAACGTCGACCCCGGCGTATGGGTTGCACAAGCAAACGTCGAGGGGACGAACCGACTGATACCCGTGGACCTGATTGTCCCCGAAGGCGTCGCGCCTGCTGGCGGTCGTCGTGCTGCGCGGCTTGGCGCGCATGGGAATCGCGCCGCGCGTCGCGCCGTCGGACTCGAAGCCGCGCTTGTCGACCACGGTCCGATGACCATCACCGCCCTTGATCCCGGCGACGAACGTTCCATTGAGGCTGAGGTCGCCGGGTCGGCTGGGCTCATCATCGCCAAGCTGCACAAGATTCATGACCGCGTCGAGAGCGGTCGGACAGATCGCGTGGACGACAAGGACGCGGCGGATGTCGTGCGAATCATGCAGACCACCCGCGCCGTCGATGTTGGCGCCACGATCGCGGCTCTCTGTCACGACGACGTCGCAGGCGCAGTCTCGATGGTTGCCGTCGAGTACCTGGACGCACTCTTCGGCCGACGCGGTCGCCCCGGAATCGAGATGGCCGCGCGCGCCCTCCGCCTCGCGATGCCCGAGGATCGCGTGGAGGTGGTCTCCACCGCGTACGTATCGGCGGTTCTCGCGGAAGTTCGCGAGCAGACCTAACGACACGGTCTCGGAGCCGGCGTGTTCTCGGCGTTATGGACGAGTTCAACCTCTCGTCGGGTGTGGGGTGCGTTAACTCGGTTCGGGGTCCGGGGCGCTTGTGTCGATCGTAGAGTCGTGCGCCCTGAGGGGTGCGTTAACTCGGTTCGGCGTCTCGGACGTGCGTGTCGGCCGTAGAGTCGTCGGCCCGTCCTGCTGATTCCGAGGAGCTGGTCGTTGTTCTGGTCGTTCTCCTATCTGGTGTGCCGCTGCCTGCTCCAACTCGTGTTGCTCCGTCGTCGCTCCGAGGCGTTCAAGGAGCTGGAGATCGTCGTGCTCCGGCACGAGCTCTCGGTGCTGAGGCGTCAGGCAAGGCGACCCCAGCTCACGATGGCCGATCGCGTGTTGCTCGCTGCAGCGAGTCGGCTGCTGCCGCGGCCGAACTGGCGGTCGTTCATGGTTACGCCAGCGACACTGCTGCGCTGGCACCGGCGGCTCGTCGCCCGCCGATGGACCTACGGCGGTCGGTGCGGTCGGCCGCCGATCGACGAGGAGATCCGCGCGCTGGTGCTCCGGCTGGCGCGCGAGAACCCGCGCTGGGGCTACCAGCGGATCGCCGGCGAGCTGAACGGGCTCGGCATCGCCGTCTCGGCGACGACCGTCGCGAAGATCCTGCGCCAGGCGGGACTCGGCCCTGTCGGCGAGCGTTCGGGGTTGTCCTGGCGTGCCTTCCTGCGAGCGCAGGCCTCGAGCATGCTCGCGGTCGACTTCTTCACGGTCGAGACGATCTCGCTGCAGCGGCTGTACGTGCTCTTCTTCATCGAACTCGGCAGCCGCCGCGTCCATCTCGCCGGTTGCAGCGAGAACCCGGATGGGCGTTGGACAACCCAACAGGCCCGGCAGCTTGCCTGGTCACTCCCGGATCGACCCCAGACGATCCGGTTCCTGATCCGCGACCGCGACAGCAAGTTCACCCGCGCCTTCGACGACGTCTTCCAGAGCGAGGGCATCGAGATCATCCGCACGCCGTTTCGTGCGCCAAACGCCAACGCGTTCGCCGAGCGCTGGGTCGGAACCGTCCGCCGTGACTGTCTCGATTGGCTCCTGATCGCAAGTCGCAGACAGCTTGAACGGGTCCTGCGGGTATATGCCGAGCATTACAACACTCACAGGCCGCATCGAGCCCTTGGCCTGAGACCGCCCGCTCCCACGCCTCGCCTCCACTTCGCCGACGCAAGTCGACCCGGCCACATCCAGCGACGTGAACGCCTCGGCGGCCTCATCAACGAATACGCCCGAGCAGCATGACCGACGGATTTACGTACCCCACGCCCATCACCGCCGAAGTCACCGCCGCCTCAGCCGACAAGCTCGACCTCGCCCGCGGCGGGACCGCCTTCGGCACCTTCAAAGCAACCGGAACCCGGCTCGTCCCGTTCGCGTCAACTACTTCCCCAACATCACCTCGGTCGCCTTGATCAGCACCACCACCGCGTCACCCTCCGCCAGGGCCAGATGTTCGACGCCTCCCCGGGTGACCGCGGCGACGATCTCCTGGCCGCTGACATCGACCACTACCTCGGCCATGATCGTTCCCGTCGTCACGCTCTTCACCGTGCCGTTTAACTGATTCCGCGTGCTCAGCTCCATGAAATCTCCCGTCCGTGTAGGTCAGGAGAGTCTGACATGCCCGGAGTGACCTACGCGTGCGAAGACTTCGACCAACGTGACCGTGCAAAGT
>JALZAA010000188.1 GCA_030948625.1 Actinomycetota bacterium | reverse complement strand
GCAACGAGGTCGCCACCGGACGAGAGCAGGAGCGCGACGAACCCCGCTCCAACCCCTTTCGGGTCGGAGCGAACAATGGCGACGAAGCGCCGAAGGAGGCGCGGGCGTCGGACCATCTACTACTCGGGGGGTCATTCATCGGTATCCGTCTCATTGCCATGTGGCCGGCTCAGGCTAATGGTTTTGTGCGCCGCGTGACTGCGATGGTGAAACACTCTCGGCCGTGACGATCGTTGACCTGCTGACGGTCGCCGTGCTGGCGCTCGTCGGCGTACGGCTGTTCGAGGCGGCCCGCTCGTCGGTCGAAGCGCGCGCCAGGATGCTGGCGATCGTCCGGGGCTTGCGATGGCGTCACTTCGTCCGGGCCGTGCCGACTGTCGTGGTGATCGTCGCGACGGCGTGGGTGCTCATCCAGCTGCCCGTCCTGTCGTTCGGCTGGTGGACGATGATCGGCGGCGAGGGCAACCCGGTCGTGGGCGTCACCGCCAAGGACTACGGGATCGTGTCGGTCGTGATCCCGTTGCTCTTCATCGGCCTGCTCATCATCGGGTTGCCGCTGCTCGTCGCCCGGGAGGAATGGGTGTTCCGGAGGGGCGCCGAACGGCGCGGCACTCTCGCCAACGTCGGACGCTCCGTGCTGTTCGGGCTCGCCCACGCCGTCGTCGGCATCCCGATCGGCGCCGCGCTGGCGCTGTCGATCGGGGGGCTGTACCTCACGTGGTGCTACCTCGAGCGCTGGCGCGAGACGCGGTCGGAGTCGGAGGCGCTGCTCGAGTCGACGCGCGCGCACCTGGCCTACAACCTCACGATCATCGGGTTGGTGCTGGCCTCGCTGCTGGTGCTCCTCGCGACCGGCTCCGCTTGAGCGGGCAGCGCCGTCAGTGGAAGTCGCGGGAGCGCACGAGGTCGGCGGCGGTCAGCGGCAGTTCCTCGATGCGGCCGGCGACGACGTTGATCACACCCTGGTAGCGCTCGAGCATCCCGCGGACGACCAGCGCCGGTGACATGCGGGCGACCTTGCGGAACCGGCGCCATACGTCGGCGGTGCAGATCACGTTGAGCAATCCGGTCTCGTCCTCGAGGTTGACGAAGACCACGCCCTTGGCCGTGTCGGGCTGCTGGCGGTGCGTCACGGTGCCCGCCACCTCGACCACACTGCGGTGAGGCAGCTCGCGGAGGGCCTCGATCGTGACGACGCCCCGGGCAGCCAGGCGCTCCCGCACGAACTCGGTGGGATGCCGCCCGGGTGACAGGCCGGTCGCCCACAGGTCGGCCGCGGTCTCCTCGACCTCGGTCATGCCGGGCAGCGACGGGGCGTCGATCCCGGTGACGAGCCCGGGCAGCTTGTCGGGCCGGGCGTCGCGCAGGGCGCCGGCGGCCCACAGCGCGCTGCGACGGGTCTGGCCCAGGCTCGCGAACGCGCCCGCGGTCGCCAGCGCCTCGATGGCGTCGGTGGGTGCGCCGCTGCGGCGCGTGAAGTCCTCGAGGTCGGTGAACGGCGCGCGCTCGCGTTCGGCGTCGATGCGATCGAGCAGCGCGTCGGCGAGGCCGCGCACATAGCGCAACCCCATGCGCACCGCACGCGTCGACGGATCGGCGTGCCAGTCCGGGCGCGGGTGACCGACCGGCCCCGCTTCGCTCGTACGCGGCTCGAGCGTGCAGTCCTTGCGCGACGCGTTCACCTCGGGACCGAGCACCTCGACCCCGTGGCGCATGGCGTCGCGCACGATCGTGTGCGGCGAGTAGAAGCCCATGGGCTGCGCGTTGAGCAACGCGCACGCGAACTCGGCCGGGTAGTGCAGCTTGATCCACGAGCTCGAGTACACGAGGTAGGCGAAGCTCACCGAGTGGCTCTCGGGGAACCCGAAGTCGGCGAACGCCTCGAACTTGGTCGCGATCTCCTCGGCGGGCGCGCCGGTGATGCCGCGTTGGGCCATCCCGGCGAGGAGCCGCACGCGCATGGCGGCCATCCGGGTGTGCGAGCGCTTCGAGCCCATGGCCTGGCGCAGCTGGTCGGACTCGCCGGGCGTGAAGCCGGCGATGTCGATGGCCATCTGCATGAGCTGCTCCTGGAACAGCGGCACGCCGAGGGTCTTCTTCAAGCAGTCCTCGAGCATCGGGTGCGGGTACGAGACCGGCTCCTGGCCGTTGCGCCGCCGCAGGTACGGGTGCACCGAGCCCCCCTGGATCGGGCCGGGGCGGATGAGCGCGACCTCGATCACGAGGTCGTAGAACGTGCGCGGCCGCAGCCGGGGCAAGGTGGCCATCTGGGCCCGGCTCTCGACCTGGAACACGCCGACGGTGTCGGCCGCGCACAGCAGGTCGTAGACCTCGGGCTCCTGCGGGATCGTGGCGAGGTCGATCGCCGTGCCCTCGTGCTCACGGACCAGGTCGACCGCGAGGTGCAGCATCGTGAGCATCCCCAGCCCCAGCAGGTCGAACTTCACCAGCCCGGCGGCCGCGCAGTCGTCCTTGTCCCACTGGAGCACCGACCGGTCCTCCATCCGGGCCCACTCGATCGGGCAGAACTCCACCAGCGGCCGGTCGGCCATGACCATCCCGCCGGAGTGGACGCCGAGGTGGCGCGGGAAGTCGAGCACCTGCCCGGCGAGGTCGAGGACGAGCGCCGGCACCGGCGGGCCTTCCGACTTCACGCTCTCGAAGGCCCCGACGTCCCTCCCCCACCGGTCGATCCACTTCGTGAGCCCGTCGGCGTGGCCCGGTGAGAGACCGGCCGCCTTCGCCATCTCGCGCAACGCGCTCTTCGGCCGGTACGTGATCACGTTGGCGACCTGGGCGGCGCGGTCCCGCCCGTACTTGTCGTAGACGTACTGGATCACCTCTTCGCGACGCTGATGCTCGATGTCGAGGTCGATGTCGGGCGGGCCGTCACGCTCGGGCGAGAGGAACCGCTCGAACAGCAGTCCGAGCGCGACGGCGTCGGCCTTGGTGACGCCGAGCGCATAACAGACCGCGCTGTTGGCGGCGCTCCCTCGACCCTGGCAGTAGATGTCGTTGCGATAGCAGAACTCGACGATGTCGACGAGCAGGAGGAAGTAGCCGGGGAAGCCGAGCTCCTCGATCACGTCGAGCTCGTAGGCGATCTGGCGCATCGCCTGCGCGTGCTGCTCGTGGGTGGGCGGATAGCGGACCGCGGCGCCGCGCGCCGTGAGCTCGCGCAGCCAGGTCATCTCGGTGTGACCCGGGGGGACGTCGTGGTCGGGCAAGTTGGGCGCCGCGAGCTCGAGATCGAACGCGCACGCCGCCGCGATCTCGAGCGTGCGCTCGACCGCGCCCGGCCAACGGGCGAACCGACGATGCTGCTCGGCCGCGCTGCGCAGATGCGCGAACGGCGCCGCCGGCAGCCAGCCGTCGATCTCGTCGAGCGAGCGGCGGGCGCGGATGGCGGCGAGCGCCGTGGCGAGTGGCCGCTGAGCGGGAGTGGCGTAGTGCACGTTGTTGGTGGCGACCACGTCGACGGACACCGCCGACGCGATCTCGGCGAGCGCGTCGTTGCGGTGCCGGTCGAGCGGGTCGCCGTGGTCCCAGAGCTCCACCAGCACGCGGTCGCGCCCGAAGGCGGCGACGAGGCGGTCGAGGGCGCGTCGGGCCGCGGCAGGGCCGTCGTCGAGGAGCGCGCGGGGGACCGCGCCCTTGCGGCATCCGGTGAGCACGAACCACGCGTCGTTCGTGGCGCTGGGCCGCGCGCCGTCGAGGTGGACGGGAGCGCGGGCGGCGCCGGCGAGGGCGCCGAGGTCGAGACGGGGCGCGCCCTTCTCCCCCGCCATCTGGGCCGCGCTCACCACCCGGGCCAGGCGGGCGTAGCCGACCGGGCCCTCGGCGAGCACCACAAGATGCTCGCCCGGCGGGTCGGCGTACCCGTTCGGCGGCGTGCGGGGCGCGTCGAGCGTCAGCTCGGCGCCGAAGACCGTCGGGAGCCCGTGGGGACGGGCGGCGAGCGCGAAGCGCACCACGCCGTACAGGCCGTCGTGGTCGGTGACGGCGAGGGCGACCAGCCCCAGGCGGGCGGCCTCGTCGGCCAGCTCCTCGGCGTGGCTGGCCCCGTCGAGGAACGAGAAGTTCGTGTGGCAGTGCAGCTCGGCATAGCCGCGCTCGCCCTTGCTCACGGCGGCCCCTACTCCGATGTCCCGGGGCGCCGTCGTCCCGGGCCGATCACCCTACCGAACAGGTGTTCGATCAGTCCAGCGGGACTGCCCGGCTCAGAAGCGGAAGCGGGTGGCGCCGTAGGGCTCGGCCGTCCCCAACGCATAGACGGTCGCCGGCGTCACCCGGTACACGTCCCACGGGGGCGGGCCGGCGCTGGGGGCGCTGAACTCCGCGTACAGGGCGCCGTCGCGCACGGTCGGCTGCCAGCCCTCGGCTGCGTACACGTCGGCGATACGCCGGAGCTCGGCGTCGTCGGTGACCTTCACGGC
>JALZAA010000186.1 GCA_030948625.1 Actinomycetota bacterium | reverse complement strand
TGCACGGTGACCACGCCGCACACTTCAGCTTCCCGAAGCAGGTCTGGTCCGAGCTGATGGACCAGGGCCGCATCGTGCCCCATCCGGTCTTCCCGGACGCGCGCCAAGGCCCGGCGGCGCGGCGGATCGAGAACGAGGCCGATGTTCGGGACGTGATCCAGTTGTTGCGCCTGAACTACGACCGCGTCGTCTCGCGCGAAGGCGTCCCGCCCGAGGCGACAGCCTGAGTCTCGCGCTGGTGGCCGGCCCGCCGTCTAGAGGGCAGGATCTCTGCCGTGCTCGACCATCTCGCGATCCAGTGCGCGGACGTCTCGGCGAGCGCCCGGTTCTACGACACCGTGCTCGCGCCGCTCGGCGGTAGGCGGCTGCTGGACTTCGGCGAGGTCATCGGCTTCGGTGTCGAGCCGAAGCCCGACTTCTGGATCGGCCCCCGGACAACAGGCGAGGGGTTCCGCGAGTCGCACATCGCGTTCGAGGCAACAAACCACGACGCCGTGCGGGCGTTCTTCGCGGCCGCGGTGGGCGCCGGCGCGGAGGTGCTGCACGAGCCTCGGGTATGGCCGGAGTACCACCCCCACTACTACGGAGCGTTCGTCCGCGACCCCGACGGCAACAACGTCGAGGCCGTCTGCCACACGCCCGAATAGATCGCCCGGCTTCCGCTTTGGCGCCGCCGGGTCTCGACTTCTGAGACCCGGCGACGCCAAGACAGCGAGCAGCTTTAGCGGACGGCGGTGCGCCCGAAGACGCGGATTGCGCCCGCGGTGGCCACCACTGCGAAGAGGGCAACTACGCCCAGGCTCAGCGCGGCCATCGCCGTGGTGTTGCTCATGCCCCAGATGTCTTTGAGGCCGGATCTGTTCGGGTCCACCAGCCCGTAGCGCACCAGCGCGATCACATGCGTGAGGGGCAGCATCTTGCCGATGACGGCCAGCCCTGCGGGCAGCGCGCTGATCGGGAAGAACGAGCCGGCGAAGAAGAACGGGACGATGGCGACGGGCGGCAGCGCCCCGATGTACTCCTCTTGGGTGGCGATGCGATTCGCGAGCACGTCGGCGACGGCCGACATGGCGACGGCGAAGAGCACCACGGTTGCGGCAAACCACATCACGCCCGTCGCATCCACCTGGAACTCGGCGCCTCGGAGGGCCGACGCACCGAGGAGCACCACGACCTGTAGCGCGCTCAGTGCGACGGCGACGACGATGTTGCCCGCCACGATCCATGGCCGGGCGACCGGCGCTGCGAGCAGATCGCGGAGGCCGCCGCCGACGCGGTCGACGACCACCCCGAGGCCGGCGTTCATGCAACTCAGCGGGACCAGCAGCCCGATCGTGGCCACGGCGACGAAGGTCATGTAGTCGATGCCGCCGGGCGCGGCCCCGAAGGTGTCCCCGAGTGCGGGCGCAACGACCACTGCGAACAGCAGCGGTGCCAGCACCGGGATGAGGAGCTCTCGGGGCGTCCGGACACTGAGTGCCAGGCGTCGGCGGGCGAGGGTGAACAGGGCGGTGAGGCCACCGGTACGAGATCGCGGCATTGTCACAGCGGGCGCCTCGAAGGTGACGGTATTGGTGACGGCTGTCATCGGGGGATCTCCTTCGTGAGTTGGGTGTCGTGTCTCACGCGGCGAGCGACGCGCCGGTGAGCTGGAGGTAGACGTCATCGAGGGTCGGCTGCCGGCTGGTGACCGCGGTGACGGCCAAGCCCAGCTCGGTGATGCGCGCCGCCACTTGATGTCCGGGCCGGTCACGCAGTGGCACGAGCAGGGTGGCTCCGACGGCGAAGGCGTCGTCGCCCGCGATGCCCTGCGCACGCAGCGAGGACACCGCCGCCGAAACGTCACCGTCGATTCGAAGCTCGACGAGCTCGTTCCCAAGGTGCGCGAGCAACGCATCCGGACGATCCATGGCAACGATCCGACCCTCGTGCATGATCGCGACGCGATCGCAAAGCTCCTCTGCCTCGTCCAGGTAGTGAGTCGTGAGCAGGGTGGTCATTCCGGACCGTGCCCGGAGACCGGCGAGGAGATCGAGCAGCTCGTGGCGGATACGGGTGTCCAGCCCGACCGTCGGCTCGTCGAGGAAGAGCACCTGAGGCTCCGAGACCAGAGCGCGCGCGATTTCGAGGCGGCGGCGCTGCCCGCCGCTGTAGCTCGCGACGGGCCGGTCGATCACCTCGCCGAGGCCGAAGGCGTCGACAACGGCGGCGACGCGTTCCCTCGCGCTGGACGCGTCGAGGCTCCAGAGGCGAGCGTGGACCCCGAGGTTGCGGCGACCGCTGAGGGTCCCGTCGACAACAGGCTCTTGGAACACCACTGCACTGGCCTGTCGCGCCCCGATGGGATCCGAGCTGACATCGAAGCCGGCTACCAACGCACGGCCGGAGGTCGGGGCGATGGTCGTCGTGAGTATGCCGACGGTGGTGGACTTGCCGGCGCCGTTGGGCCCGAGCAGCCCGAAGACTTCGCCGGGAGAGACGTCGAAGTCGATGCCGCGCACCGCCTCGACGCCGCCCGGATACGTTTTCGAGAGGTCCTGCACTTCAACTGTGTGTGGGCTCATGACTGCCTCCGCTCGAATCGTGTGTGTTCGACCTTCATCAAGGACGGGCCACCGACGGCGGATGTGACACGCCGTGCGCGTTTTCGCCGTCGCGCACTCCGGCTCTGCCTCGGAACATCAACC
>JALZAA010000177.1 GCA_030948625.1 Actinomycetota bacterium | reverse complement strand
AGCCCCACTACCGGTCGAGGCCGCCGCGCTCGAGCGCGCGCTCGACCTCACCTTGGCGGTGGACGTTCTCGTGGTGGAGCTCATCGGTCGTCTTCACGACGCCGCCCACCTTGAGCTCACCCATGATATGGACCTCGCCCAGCGTCTCGTGCATGTAGTCGGGCCCCTCGCCGGTCGGGATGAACCACCCGGTCGGGCACATCGTCAGCACCTCGACGAAGGTGAACCCCTCGCCCCGCAGCTGCGACTCGAACGCGCGCCGGAACATCTTCTTCGTGCGCGCCACGGCGCCGGCGTTGTGCACGGAACCGCGCGCAACGTACGACGCGCCTTGCAGCTGCGCGATCAGGTCGCCGATGAGGATCGGGTAGCCGTGGTACTCGGCGTCGCGGCCGTCGAGTGAGTTCTTCGTGCGCTGCCCGAGGACGCTGGTCGCCGTCATGTGACCGCCTGTCTCGCCGAACACACCGTTGTTCAGCAGGATGCAGGTGACCTTCTCGCCGCGAGCAGCCGTGTGCAGCACCTCCTGCAGTCCTTCGTTCACCATGTCGCCGTCGCCCTGGAGCGTGAACACGACGGCATCCGGCCGCATGCGCTTGACACCGGTCGCGACGGACGGTGCCCGTCCGTGCAGCGCCTGCACGAGGTCGACGTCGATCGTGCTCGTGAACGCGGTGTAGCAGCCGATCCCGGCGACCATGATCGAACGCTGCGCGACGTCCAGCTCCTCGAGCGCCTCGAGGTAGACGCGCAGCGCGAGCGGCTCGCCGCATCCGGGGCACATGTTGTGCTCCTGCGTGAGCAGGAGGTCGGGCTTGAGGTCGGCGACCTTCTTGGCGTGATCGGGCGGTGCGCTCGTGTCGAGCACCGGACCAACCTGGCCGACGGGCTCAGTGGGCATCGCAGACTCTCCCTTCACCCACGCTCGTTGACGGGCAGCGGCGGGAGCTCGGCATCGGCACCACCACGGTGGAGCGCGACGACGCGGTCACGGATGATCTCGGCATCGAGCAGCGGGCCGACGCCGAAGCCGGAGCCGTCGGTCGAAATGCCGCCGATGCCGACGACCGGCGCCCGCCCGAGCACGCCGAGGCGCACGTCGTCGATCATCTGCCCTGCGCAGAGCTCGAAGACGCCGACGGTGCGCGCCCCCGCGGTTGCCTCGGCGACAGCCTGATACGGGTACGGCCACAAGCTGATCGGGCGCACCAGGCCGACCTTCTCTCCATCGGCTCGCAACTGGTTGACGACGTAGCGGACGAACTTCGCCGGCGTCCCGAACGCCACGATGACGGTCTCGGCGTCGTCGCAGAACAGCGTCTCGACGCGCTGCTCCTCGCGCTCCATGTCGGCGAACTTGGCGGAGACGTTCCGCAGATGGCGCTCGATCCCCGGTGCCTCGTGTCCGTGCTTGCCGAGACCGAGCGGGGTGACGAGCCGTGAGTCGCCCGTCCCGCCGAGCGACCCGTCGACGGCCCAGTCCTTGGCGGGCAGCGCCGGGAACTCGATCGGCGCTACCGACACGGCCTCGTGCGTATGCGCCAGGAGGTAGTCGCCGTAGATCAGGACGGGGTTCCGCCACTTGTCGGCGAGGTGGAAGGCGAGTTGCGTGAGCTCGACCGCCTCGCTGATGTCGAGCGGTGCCAGAACGAGGTGCCGGTAGTCGCCGTGACCACCACCGCGTGTGGACTGGAAGTAGTCCTGTTGACCGCGCGCCATGTTGAACACGACGAGTGGCAGCTCGGCGAGGGTGATCTCGCTGAAGGACTCCTGCATGAGCGAGAGCCCCTGCCCGGTCGACCCGGTGGCGGCGCGTGCGCCTGTCGCCAGCGCTCCCCACGCCATGCCGACGGCCTCGAGCTCGCTTTCGGCGTTGATGCACACGCCGTCCACCTCCGGCAGCTTTTTCGCGAGGTGCTCGAGCAGCTCGGTGAACGGTGTCATCGGGTAGCCGGCGAAGAACCGGCATCCCGCCGCGATCGCCGCGTCGGCCATCGCCTCCGAGCCCTCCATGAGCCGCCGTTCGGCGGTCACGGTCGCCGTCACGGCGTCGCCTCCTCGACATCGGTCATGTGCGGCTGGTCGAAGCGGAAGACCTCGAAGCAGAAGTCGGGGCAGACCATGAGGCACGCGGCACAGCCCGTGCAGCCTGCGTGCAGCTCCGGGTACCGGTAGCCGACGTGGTTGACGTCGTCCGACATCGACAGCACGCGCGGAGGGCACGCGCTGATGCAGAGCTCGCACCCTTTGCACGTGTCGGTGTCGATGGTGACCGTGCCCCGGCTCTTGATGGTCGTCATGCGCGTGCCGGCTCCTCTTCCCACGCCGGGAACGCCAGCGGTTCGACGCTGTCGAAGCCGGCCCGGATCGCGATCTCGTTGGCGGCGATGTGCTGCTGGCGGTACGACGGGATCGACTGGCGCATCGCCTCGACTGTGGCGTCGAGACCGACCAGTCCCGTGACGCCTACGTACGCGCCCGCCATCACCATCGAACCGCCGAGCTCGTTGCCGAGCTCGGTCGCTATGTCGGTGGCACGCACGCGCAGGATCCGGTACCGCCCCTCGTCGAGAGGCGTCTCGAACGTCGAATCGTTCACGAGCACGACGCCACCGGCGCGCACCTTGGCCTCGACCGGTGCCCAGAACTTGTCGTGCATCGCGACGGCCGACCAGGTGTGCGACACGAGCGGCGGCGCATGCAGAGGCGCGTCGCCCACGACGACCGTGCCGTCGGTGTTCATGCCTCGCATCGCGCCGCCGTAGACACCAAACAGCATGACGTGGCGACCTTCGAGCGTCGCGCCACGCGCGATGACCTGCGCGGCGAGCTGCACACCCTGGCCGCCCATGCCGGTGATCAGGAGCTCACGTTCCACGGAGACCTCCGACGGCGAACTTCTCCAGATGGTCGACGTCGTCGCGCGACGGTTGCTGCCGGGCGACGAGCGCGTCGTTCATGCACCCGATGGCGAGGTGGTAGACGGCGTCGGCGTCACACTGCGGGTCGCCGCCGGCTTCGGCCACGGCTGCGCGCAGCGGACGCACGACAAGCTCACGGGAGCGCGCGACCTCATCCGGAAACTGATCTGCGAGCCGGGCGCTGTTGATGGCGAATGGCCGCGTGTTCTCGGCCGCCGCTGCATTGCGCGCCTGCTCCATGACCCCCCGGACCCAGGCCCGCACGCGCGCCTCTGCGGTCGTTGCGCCCGCCATGCGGTGCTCGAGGTACGTGACCAGCTGCCGGCGGCCCTCGTCGAGGATGGCGACGAGCAGCTCGTCCTTGCTCCGGAAGTGCCGGTAGAAGGCCTGGTTCGAGAGCCCCGCCTCGCGCACGATGTCGTTCACGCGGGGCTCGAGACTGCCGGTCCGGCGCATGACCGCGTAACCCGCCTCGACGAGGCGTCGGACTTCGTCGGCGTACGCCTCGGAGCGAAGCGACAGCGTGCGTGAGGCGAGCCGCTCGGCGACCGGGGGATCCCGATCGGCGGCAGCCGGAACGACGTTCTGCATGCCAAGAATGGTATTCCGCCCGGCCGGGGCAGGGAAAGTCCGCCCAACGGATCAGCTACGTTCCCTCGGGTGCCGCCCGACTGGCAGCTGCGCAGCCCACCTCCGGACCTGACTCGCCGCTACGTCGGCGACGGGTCGTGGAACGACGAGACGCTCGGTCACATCCTCGCCGCCGGTCTTGCCGATGGCGCGCAGCTTTCCTTCAAGGTGCGGTCGCGACTCCGCCCGTATTCGGGCACGCTCGGTGACGTCGGCGACCTGGCCCGCCGGGTCGCGGGCGGGCTGTGCGCTCGGGGCGTCGCGCCCGGCGACCTCGTCGCCTTCCAACTCCCGAACTGGGTCGAAGCGGCGGCCACGTTCTGGGCAACGGCGTTCGTCGGCGCCGTTCCGGTGCCGATCGTGCACTTCTACGGGCCCAAGGAGGTCGGCTTCATCCTCCGGCAGTCCGGAGCGCGCCTCTTCGTGACCGCCGATCGGTTCGGTCACCTCGACTACCTCGCCAACCTCGACGCGATGCGTCCCGACCTGGCCGAGCTCGAGCTCGTCGCCGTGGTGAGCGACGAGGCCCTGCCGAGCGGACTGCTCCCGTTCTCGAGCCTGACCAACGACGACGCCGTCGACACACCCGCGCGCGTCGACCCGTCGGCGCCGGCACTCGTCGCGTACACCTCTGGCACGACGGCCGACCCGAAGGGCGTCGTGCACGCGCACCGCACGATCGGCTTCGAGATCCGCCAGCTCGGTGCGATGCAGTCGGGAGGCGGCCCGCCCGCGCTCGTGGGCGCGCCCGTCGGCCACGGCATCGGCATGCTCGCCGCGCTCCTTCTTCCCGTGTTCCGGCGTGAGCCCATCCACCTCATCGACGTCTGGGACCCGGCCGAAGTCCTCGCCGGCATGCTCGAAGACAACGTGTACAGCGGCGCCGGCGCGACGTTCTTCCTGACCAGCCTGCTCGACCATCCCGACTTCACCGACGAGCACCGAAAGCTGATGTCGCACGTGGGGCTCGGCGGCTCGTCGGTCCCGGCCGCGGTCACCGACCGCGCCGACGCCATGGACATCTCGATCGTGCGCATGTACGGCTCGACCGAGCACCCGTCGATCACCGGCTCCCGGCACGACGGGCCCCGCGAAAAGCGCTTGTACACCGACGGCCGGCCGTTACCCGGCGTGGAGATCCGTCTCCTCGACGAGGACGGCAAAGAGGTCGGTCCGGGCACGCCGGGCGAGATCCACAGTCGAGGCCCCGATTGCTTCCCCGGCTACACCGATCCGACCCTGACCAAGGAGTGCTTCGACGCCGACGGCTGGTACGCGACCGGCGACGTCGGCGTGCTCGACGGCGACGGGTACCTCTCCATCGTCGATCGCAAGAAGGACATCATCATTCGCGGGGGCGAGAACGTCTCGGCGCTCGAGGTCGAAGAGCTCGTGCTGCGCCTGCCGGGCGTGGCCGAGGTCGCGGTCGTCGCCGCGCCCGACGCACGGTTGGGGGAGCACGCATGCGCGTTCGTCCGGCCGTTGCCAGGACGGGACGTCCCCACCGTCGACGCCGTCCGGGACCATCTCGACGCCGCCGGCCTCGCCCGCCAGAAATGGCCGGAGGAGATTCGTGCGATCGAAGAGTTCCCGCGCACGCCCTCAGGCAAGATACAGAAGTTCGCGCTCCGTGATCGCCTGCGTCAGGAAGCGGGCGTCTCGCCCTAGCGGGTGCCGATGCGCTCGACGAGCAGGGTGCGTTGCACCTGACCCGTCGCCGGCGTCCGCGGCAGCTCGTCGACGATCTCCAGCCGGCGCGGCTGCTTGAATGCGGCGAGCGACGCCGCCGCGTGGGCGCGGAGCTCGTCGAGATCGAGCGCGTCTCCAACGCCGGGCTCGGGCACGACGACCGCGCACACGATCTCGCCCCACTGCGCGTTCGGGTTTCCGACGACGGCGATCTCGCGCACGCCCCGATGCGTGCCGAGCGCGGCTTCGACCTCTCCCGGAGCGACGGTCTCGCCGCCGGTCCGGATGACATCGCGCGCCCGCCCGACGATCGACAGGTAGCCCTCGTCGTCGAAGGAGCCGAGATCGCCCGTGCGGTACCAGCCCTCGCGCAGTGCCTCGGCCGTCGCGTCGGGCTGGTCGAAGTAGCCGTCCATCAACAGCTCGCTGCGGATGCACACCTCGCCGTCCTCGAGGCGCACCTCGACGCCGGGCTGGGGGAGCCCGACGCTGCCCGGCTTGCGCGCGAGATCGACGTGCGCGAGCACCGTCCCGGGGCCGGCCTCGGTGGACCCGTAGAAGACGCGCGTGACCGTGTGCGGGAGCGCGTTCCGGATGGCGGCGACGAGCTCGGGTGGCGTGGCCGACGTCCCGGTGTCGGCCTCGGCGAGTGACGAGAGGTCGTGCTGCTTGATGCCGTGCTCGAGGACGCGCGCCCACACCGCGGGGATGAGATACATGCGGGTCGCGCGGCGATGCTCGACCGCGTGCACCAGCGTCTCGGCGTCCGGCGTGCGCACGAAGTGGATCGGCCGCCGCGACTGCCAGCAACCGAGCCCGAGTGACCAGCCGGCCATGTGGAACAGCGGGAACATGCACACCGTGCCGCCGTCGCTGTCGGCGGCGAGTGGCGGGAAGCTGCGAAGCACGCTGGCCCGGTGCGAGAGCACGACGCCCTTCGGACGTCCCGTGCTCCCGCTCGTGAAGAAGATGACGTGCGCATCGCGCTCACCAAGGGCGGGCGCCTCGACGTCCGAGTCGGCGGCGTACGTTGATGCATCGGCGAGGTGGGCGTGGGTCGCCGTCGGCAGGTCGATCTCCTGGACGTGCTCGGCGTGGGCGTCGTCCGTGATGAGCAGGCGTGGCCGCGCGTATCCGACGACGGTGGCCGCCTCGTCGGGGCCGAGTCGCGCATTCACCGGCGCGAACACGCCTCCGAGCTTTGCGAGGGCGAAGAAGATCGGCAGCGCCTCGAGCGAGGTGTCACCCCACCAGGCGACCCGATCGCCGTGCCGGACACCCATGCCGTCCAGCACGTGGGCCGTGCGGTTGGCGCGGTCGTCGAGCTCGCCGAACGTCAGCTCGTCGTCGCCGAGCGTCGCCGCCAGGCGCCCCGGCGTGTATCGGGCCGCGTGCCGCAGCACGTTCCCGATGAGCAGCGCCATCAGCCCCGCGCGGTGTCCTTGAACTCGACGAGCACGTTCCGGTAGGGCTTGTCGCCCACGTTGGCGGCGGTCTCGACGCTGCCCTGCTCGAGGAAGACCGTGCGGCCTTGCTCGACCGGCGCCTCGATGTAGTCGCCGTACTCGCTGGCGTAGCCGGGCACGGACTTGGCCGCGATCTTGTCGCCGGCCACGTCGACGATGACGTAGTCGCAGGTGTGCCGGTGGGGAACGGACTCTTCTCCCGGCCCGAGGCGCAGCTCCCAGATACGGATCTCGTCGTCCTCGAACAGGATTCGGCTCCCGATGTCACCCAGCGGGATCTTCCCGTCGTCCGCCATCGCCTGTCTCCTCTCGCTGATCACGCGGCATGATGACGGACATGTCAGAGACCGGCAACCGCACCACCCCGAACGACGCGGGCTTGCTCGCTCACGCCGAGGCCCGCCCGGATCACATCGCGCTCCGGTTGGGCGACCGCGCGCTGACCTACGCCGATCTCGACGACCGTGCTCGCCGCGCGTCGCACGCGCTCGCGGCGCTCGGTGTCCGTCGTGGCGATCGGGTGGCCGTGATGGCCCCGAACTCATTCGAGTTCTTCGAAGCCGTGCACGCCAGTGGCCGCCTCGGCGCCGTCGTCGTTCCCGTGAACATCCACTTCAAGGCGGACGAGGCCGGTTGGGTCGTGACCGATTCGGGCGCCACCGCCGTGTTCGTCGCCGAGGAGCTGCAGCCCTCCCTCGCGGGCGTGGCAGACGTCCCCAGCCTCGTCGCGGGTCCGGGGGGTAACTACGAGAAAGCGTTGGCGACCGCGCCCGACGGCGGCGAGGTCGATGCGACCGAAGATGTCGGCGACGGATGGCCCACGATCATGGCGTACACGTCGGGCACGACCGGGCGGCCGAAGGGCGTCGCGATCGGCGAGGATGACTTCCGCCGTCGCGCCGTCGGCGTCGCCGCGTCCGGCGAACGCTGGGGATTCGGCACCGACGACGTCCATCTTCTCGTCGGCCCGTCGTACCACATGGGACCGTTGTTCTGGTCCCAGATGCACCTCGCGTTCGGCGGCTCAGTCGTGATCATGCCGAAGTGGGACGCGCGCGCAGCGCTCGAGCTCATCGACCGCTGGCAGGTCACGAACACGCACATGGTCCCGGCCAACTTCACCCGGATCCTGGAGCTACCCGAGGACGTGCGGGGCGAGTACGAGCTGTCGTCGCTCAAAATCATCGTGCACGCGGCCGCGCCGTGTCCGGTGCCACTGAAGCGGGCGTTCATGGACTTCGTCGGGGCGGACAAGGTGTGGGAGTACTTCGGCGCGTCCGAGGGCGGGGGGACCGTGATCAGCCCGCAGGAGTGGCTCGACCACCCCGGGAGTGTCGGCAGGCCGTTCCCCGGCAACGAGTTCGAGATCCTCGACGACGACGGGAACGTGTTGCCGCCGGATGAGGTCGGCACGATCTACGCGAGGCCGGCGGCGTCCAGCTTCGAGTACCACAACGACCCCGACAAGACCGCGTCCTCACACCGCGGGCGGTGGTTCACGGTCGGTGACGCCGGATACCTCGACGAGGACGGCTACCTCTATCTCACCGACCGCAAGAGCGACATGGTGATCTCGGGCGGCGTGAACATCTACCCGCGCGAGATCGAGGATGCCCTGCACCAGCATCCCGAGGTCGTCGACTGTGCTGTGCTCGGCGTTCCCGACGACCACTGGGGAGAGATCCTCTACGCCGTGGTGCAGCGCCGCGACGGGTCGACGCTCGACGAGGACGGCGTCGTGGCGTGGTCACGAGAGAAGCTCGCCGATTACAAGCGGCCGCGCGTCGTCGAGTTCGTCGAGGAGCTTCCGCGTGACCCGAACGGGAAGGTGCGCAAGCCGAAGCTTCGGGAGGCCTGGCTCGCGCGGTCGGGGTCGTGAAGAATGCATTCGCCAACCCGTAGAGGAAGGAGCGCGTCGATGCCTCAGTACCTCATTCAGGTCGCGTACACGCCCGAGTCGTGGGCGAAGATGGTCAAGAACCCCCAGAGCCGTCTCCAAGCGGTTCGCCCCGCGGTCGAAAGCCTCGGTGGCAAGTTCACCGACGCGTGGCTGTCGTTCGGCGAGTACGACCTCGTCGGCATCTGTGACTTCCCCGACAACGTGGCTTCGGCGGCGTTCTCGATCAGCGTCAGCTCCACGGGCTCGGTCAAGGCGCTGAAGACCACCCCGTTGATGTCGATGGCGGAGTCCGTGGACGCGATGAAGAAGGCCGGCGGGAGCGCGTACCAACCGCCGAAATGACGACCATCTTCCACGACGGCGACGCCGACCTCGCCACGCTCGCCGGCGCGAGCGTGGCCGTCGTCGGATACGGCAACCAGGGGCGATCCTGGGCCCTGAACCTGCGCGACTCGGGCTTCGACGTGTCGGTCTGTGTGCGTGCCGACGCGTCGCGCGATCAGGCCGTCGCGGATGGCTTCGAGGGGCGTGAGCTTGCGGATGCCGCGACGGCCGATGTCGTGTGCGTGCTCGTTCCGGACGACGTGATTCCCTCGTTGCCACTGGAGCGTCCCGACGACGGGCTCACGATTCTGGCGAGCGGCTACACGCTCGCGTTCGGTCGCTTCGATCCCGCCGGAGACGTCGGCATGGTCGCGCCCCGGATGCTCGGCCCCGAGGTGCGCCGCTGCTACGAGGAAGGCATCGGGTTCATCACCGCGGTGGGCGTGCATCGCGACGCCACCGGACGCGCCGAAGAGCGCTCCCTTGCTGTCGCCAAGGCGGTCGGCGGGTTACGGCAGGGCGCGGTCGAGCTCACACCTCGGCAAGAGGCCGTGCTGGACCTCGGCGTCGAGCAGGCTTTGTCGCCCGCGCTCACTGCGGTCCACACAACGTTCGTGCAGGTGATGCTGGAGCAGGGCATTCCGCTCGAGGCTGTGCTCACCGAGCTGATCCTCTCCGGCGAGGTCGAGCGGACGATGCGTCTCGTGCGCGAGTCCGGGTACGCGGCACAGTTCGGCTATCACTCGCCGACGAGCCAGTACGGCCAGCTCACGCGGCGGGGCGAGTACGACCACCTCGACCTGGCCACCACGATGCGGCGGCTCGTCGACGACATCACCTCAGGCCGCTTCGCCGACGAGTGGGACGCGGAGCGCGACGCCGATTACCCGAAGCTGAAGGCGCTCCGGGAGCAGCACGCCGGCCCCGCGGTCGAGGAGTTCGAGACGGCTCTCCGTCAGGAGTTGGGAGAGGGAGCGACCCGGAGTTAGCCGCGGCCGACGCCTGCCCACAGTCCGGCCGGGTTGGCAGCTGACAATCGTTGTTGATAAAGTGACCGTGTCATGAAGACGGCCGAGGAGCTCACGAATCTGTTCCGGCAGCAAGGGCTGCGGGTGACCCCGCAGCGCCAGGCGATCTTCCGCCTGCTGCACGGCGAGGACCGGCATCCCACCGTCGAGTCCCTCTACGAGGCGGCCCGCGCCGAGATGTCGACGATCTCCCTCAAAACCGTCTACCAGACCGTCAACGACCTCGCCGAGATGGGAGAGGTGGAGGTCCTCGACCTCGGGACCGGCAGCTACCGCGTCGACCCCAACGTCGAGCACGCCCACCACCACCTCATCTGCGCCCGCTGCGGCAAGGTCCGCGACGTCCCGCTCGACTTCCCCGACCTCCGCCTGCCGGCGCGCTACCGGCGCGGGTTCTCGGTTTCGGCGGTCGAGGTCAACTTCCGGGGCCTGTGCGACGAGTGCGCCGCGGAGTCCCCAACCGTTCCCTGAACGTTCGACACGCACACGAAGGAGCAGCAATGGCGAATCTGAAAGGCAGCAAGACCCACGACAACCTGAAGGAGGCCTTCGCGGGGGAGAGCCAGGCCAACCGGCGCTACCTCTACTTCGCGCAGAAGGCCGACGTGGAGGGATACCCCGACGTCGCGGCGCTGTTCCGCTCCGTCGCCGAGGGTGAGACCGGCCACGCGTTCGGGCACTTCGACTTCCTCGCCGAAGTCGGTGACCCGGTGACAGGCGTCGAGGTGGGCCCGACGGCCGCCAACCTCAAGTCGGCGATCGAGGGCGAGACCTACGAGTACACCGAGATGTACCCGGGCTTCGCCCGCACCGCTCGCGACGAAGGCTTCGAGGAAGTCGGCGAGTGGCTCGAGACGCTGGCTCGGGCGGAGAAGAGCCACGCAGGTCGGTTCTCGCAAGGCCTCGAGCACGTCAGCTGACCGACGCTGACCAGGTTCCACACCGGCGGCCCCGGATTTGTCCGGGGCCGCTCGCGTGCGGAACGCGAAAGGGCGCGCCGTGACGACCCCGCACCTCTACAACCCGCTGGACGCGACGTACCTCGACCCTGCCGAGACCCGCGCCGAACGCGACCGCACCTTCCATATCTGCAGCGACTGCCGCATCTGCGTGCGGCTCTGCCCGAGCTTCAAGTCGCTGTTTCAGATGATCGACGAGCGCGACGCGGCCGATCACGCGCACGCCGTCGACGCGCTCACCGACGGCGAACACCAGCGGGTCGTCGACGAGTGTTACCAGTGCAAGCTCTGTTACGTCGTCTGCCCATACACGCCAGACCGGCAACAGGAATGGGTTGTGGACTTCCCACGGCTCATGCTGCGCTCACTCGCGATCCAGGAGCGCGAGGGCAAGGTGCCGCGCAGCGCCAAGCTCCTCGCCCGCACGGATCTCCAGGGCAAGGTCGCCACCGCGCTGTCACCTGTGCTCAACAGGGCAAACCGTGTCGGGCTGGTGCGGGGGCTGATGGAGAAGACGACCGGCATCGCCAAGGACCGGCTCCTGCCGAACTTCGCCAAGGAGCGCTTCTCCAAGTGGTACCGAACCCGTGCGCCGAAGGCGCAGCCGGCGGAGCGGGGAACGGTCGCGCTGTTCTCGACGTGTCTGGTCGAGTACCAGGAGCCCGCCATTGGCAAGGCCATGGTCGGCGTCTTCGAGCGGAACGGCATTGCGTGCGAGCTCCCCGAGGGCCAGATGTGTTGCGGGATGCCGTGGCTCGACGCCGGGGACGTCGACAAGTTCCGCCGGCAGGCCGAGCACAACGTCGCTGCGCTTGCGCCCGCGCTCGAGGCGGGTAAAGACGTTGTCGTGCCCCAGCCGACGTGCGCGTACGTCCTGAAGAACGAGTACGCGGACTTCCTCGGCTCCGACGCCGCCAAGTTGGTCGGAGAGCGGACCTACGACACGTCCGAGTACCTGATGCAAAAGCACCGCGAGCGGCCACTCGACACGGCGTTCGACGGGGACACATACGACTCGATCACGTGGCAGGCCGCCTGCCACTACCGGGCCCAGCAGATCGGGCCGAAGAGCCGCGACCTCATGCAGCTCACCGGAGCGAAGGTGCAGATGGTCGAGCGGTGCTCGGCGATCGACGGCACCTGGGGGCTGCGGGCCGAGAACGCGGAGCTTGCACGCCAGGTGGCGAAGCCGCTCATGGAGATGATCCGAGAAGCCGATACCGAGCTCGTCGCCGGCGACTGCCAGCTCTCGAACACCGCGATCACCGAGGGAACCGGGCGCCGGCCTGTGCATCCGCTCCAGGTGCTGGCGCGCGCCTACGGCCTTTCCGAGGAGTGACGATGCGCAAACTGACGCTCGACGACATCAAGGACCTTCGCGAGTACGAGCGCGAGCGCGAGGACTTCCGCCGCCGCGTCATCGAGATGAAGAAGCGCCGTCGTGTCAAGCTCGGCGACCTCCTGTCGATCACGTTCGAGAACACCGAGACGATGAGGTTCCAGATCCAGGAGATGGCCCGCATCGAGCGCATGCTGAGCGACGAGCAGATCCAGGCCGAGCTCGAGACCTACAACCAGCTCATCCCGGGCCCTAACGAGCTGTCGGGGACGCTGTTCCTCGAGATCGACGACAAGGAGCGCCTGTACGAGTGGCTCCCGAAGCTGGTGGGCATCCAGCGGGCGGTGTCGATCTGGTTGCACGACGGCTCGTCGGTGCCGAGCACTCCGCTGGACGAGGAGCGTCTCACCAGGGAGGAAACGACGACGACCGTCCACTACCTGAAGTTCCGCTTCTCGCCCGAGCAGGTCGACGCGTTCGCGAGCGGCCCGGCCCGCATCGTCGTCGACCACCCGCACTACGACGCCGTCGTCGAGCTCACCGACGAGCAGCGACAGGAGCTCCTCCAAGACCTGCGCGACTAACGCGTACTCTGTCGCCGCGGCGACGGCGGCTTGCGGACCGGCGCCGCAGGAGCCGGAGCCTGTGACGGCGACAGGGGAGAGAAATGCACATCAAGGTGCGGCGGCTCGACGCAGACCTCGACCTCCCCGCCGCGCAGCATCCCGACGACGCCGGGTACGACCTGTACGCAGCGACCAACGCCCACATCGACCAGGCGGGCGGGCGCGCGCTCGTCGCCACCGGTATCGCGATCGCAGTGCCGTCGGGGTACGCAGCGTTCGTGCTGCCGCGCTCGGGCCTCGCGCTCAACCACGGGGTGACGTGCCTGAACGCGCCGGGGCTCATCGACACGCTCTACCGGGGTGAGATCAAGGTGCTGCTCGTGAACACCGACCCGACGCGCCCCTACGACGTGGAGCGCGGTGACCGGATCGCGCAGCTCGTGGTGGAGAAGGTCGAGATGATCGAATGGGTCGAGGTGGACAGCCTCGGTTCCACTGAGCGCGACACGTTCGGTTTCGGCTCGACGGGGGCCTGATCCCGTTCGGTTAGCCTGCGGCGCCGACCAGGATGGGAACCATGCACGATCGGAAGTTCCGTTTCGGGGTGATGTGCTCGCACGCCGATTCGGCGACGGACTTCCGTGAGAAGGCCCGCAAGGCGGAGGCGCTCGGGTACTCGACGCTCTTCGTGCCGGACCACTTCGTCGACCACCCGCTCGCGCCGATGCCCGCGATGGCGACGGCCGCCGCGGTCACCGACACGCTGCGGATCGGGTCACTGGTCCTCGGCAACGACTACAAGCACCCGGTCGTGCTCGCACGCGAGGCGGCCACCCTCGACCTGCTGTCGGACGGGCGGCTCGAGTTGGGCCTGGGCGCCGGATGGATGACCGCCGACTACGACAAGGCCGGCCTCGATCTCGACCGCCCCGGGGTGCGCATCGACCGCCTCGAGGAGTCGGTGACCGTCCTCAAGGGCTTGATGGGCGACGACCCGTTCACGTTCCACGGCAAGCACTACACGGTCACCGACCTGGACGGGCAGCCCAAGCCGGTGCAGCGACCGCAGCCGCCATTCATCATCGGCGGCGGGGGGCCGAAGATCCTCGCCCTCGCCGCTCGCGAGGCGGCGATCGTCGGCATCAACGCCAACCTGCGCAGGGGCGTGGCCATCAGCGACGACGCTGCCCGGTCGATGACGGGAAGCGCGACCGACGAGAAGCTCGCCCGACTGCGCGCCGCGGGCGGCGAGCGGTTCGGCGAGATCGAGATCCAGTCCTTCGTCGGATTCACGAACTTCACCGACGACCGGCAGGCGCTCGCCGAGATGATGGCAGGCGCCTTCGGCGTGGCTCCGGAAGAGGCACTCGAGACGCCCGTCGTGCTGGCGGGCACGCTCGAGCAGATGATCGACGACGTCCAGGCGCGCCGAGAACGGTGGGAGATGAGTTACGTGGTCGTCGGGGTGGACGTGATGGAGCAGTTCGCGCCGGCGGTTGCCCGGCTGGCCGGTACCTGACCGAGGAGCGCGCATGGCGCACGACCGCAAGTTTCGTTTCGGCGTCCAGACGGGCGGGGCGACCTCGGCCCGTGAATGGCAGGAGAAGGTCAGCAAGATCGAAGCGCTCGGGTACTCGACGATGTTCATGCCCGATCACTTCATCGACACACCGTTCGCTCCGATGGTCGGGATCGCCATGGCCGCCGAGGCCACCGAGAGTCTGCGGGTCGGCACGCTGGTGCTCGGCAACGACTACAAGCACCCGGCGGTGGTGGCCAAGGAGTTCGCCA
>JALZAA010000162.1 GCA_030948625.1 Actinomycetota bacterium | reverse complement strand
GAACTGCACGCCGAACCGGCGGGCTCCGTCGCTCATCGCCGCTGCGGCAAGGCGATCGGTGCTGGCCGCGGCATGGAACCCGTCGGGAAGCGTGCGCACCGAATCGCCGTGGCTCATCCACGCGCGTTCGGCATCGGCCAGGCCGTCGAAGATGCCGGAACGGTCCTGCACGGCGACCGTTGCAGGCCCGAACTCGCGCTTCCCCTCGGCGACGACCTCGCCGCCGGGCAGCACGTAGGCCATGAGGTGCATGCCGTAGCAGATGCCCAACACCGGGAACCGGCCGTCGAGGATCGCCGGATCCACGAGCGGGGCGTCCTTGTCGTACACGCTCGCCGGGCCGCCCGAGAGGATGACCCCGATGACCCCGCGGGCCGCGAGCTCGCCCGAGGTTACGTCGTGCGGAAAGATCTCGCAGTACACCCGCGACTCGCGCACGCGCCGCGCGATGAGCTGCACGTACTGGCCGCCGTAATCGAGGACCGCGATGGTCTGTCGCCCTGCGCCGAGTCCCACCCCGGTCACGTGCTCGGAGCCGGACTCGGTCTCGGTCATCTGCTCACGAGCTCCGAACGCGGTAATTCGGGGCTTCGACGGTGATGCGGACGTCGTGCGGATGCGATTCCCGCAGGCCCGCACCGGAGATGCGTACGAACCGCGCGTTCGTGCGGAGGTCCTCGATCGTCGCGGCGCCGGTGTACTTCATGCCGGCGCGCAGACCGCCGGCGAGCTGATGGACGAACGGCTCGAGCGGACCGCGCGCGGGGACCCGGCCCTCGATCCCTTCGGGCACGAGCTTGCTGAACTCGGCGACGTCGCCCTGCCCGTACCGGTCGCGCGAGGTCTGGCGCGCCTGCATCGCGCCCATCGAGCCCATCCCGCGATACGACTTGAACCGGCCCTCGTCGGTCTCGATGACGTCGCCCGGCGATTCGTCGACCCCGGCGAAGAGCCCGCCGAGCATCACCGTGTGCGCACCGGCGCCGATGGCCTTTGCGATGTCGCCCGACTCCTGGATGCCACCGTCGGCGCAGACCGGGATGCCCGCCTTCGCCGCGGCATTTGCGCAGTCGTAGATCGCCGTGACCTGCGGCATCCCCGCGCCCGCGACGACGCGCGTCGTGCAGATGGCACCAGGGCCGACGCCCACCTTGACGCCGTCCGCGCCCGCGGCGATGAGGTCCTCGGTGCCGGAGGCGGTGACGACGTTGCCCGCGACCACCTGCACGCGGTGGCGGGCCTTGATCTTCTCGACCATGCGGATGACGCCGGCGGAATGGCCCTGCGCGATGTCGACGAAGATGACATCGACGCCCGCGGCAACGAGAGCGCTGACGCGCTCGTCGGCATCGCCGGATACGCCCACGGCCGCCCCGACGCGGACGCCGGCGGCCTTGCAGGCCTTCACGTGCGCGGCCTGCTCCTCGACGGTGAGGTTCCGGTGGAGGACGCCCATGCCGCCGAGCCGCCCGAGCGCGATGGCGAGACGGGATTCGGTGACGGTGTCCATCGCGGCCGAGAGCATCGGGATATCGAGCGCGAGCTCACGGGTGAGGAAGGACCGGGTGGAGACTTGGGCGGAGGGAACGTCGCTGCGGGCCGGGATGAGGAGGACGTCGTCGAAAGCGAGTCCTTCGGTACCGAACTTCTGTTCCGGATTCACGCCTTCCCCACGGGTGGAGTCTAGCCAGGAGCGGCCTGAGGGGTGCTAGTTCGCGGTCACCTTCGCCGTCCGGTTGCTCGCTCCGCTCGTGTTTCCAGCGACGTCCGTCGTCGTCAGGTAGAAGCAGTAGCTCTTGCCGGTGACGAGCGTCAAGGTCTTGGCGGCGACGTTGCCGACGACCGCGGTCGCGACCGGGTAGTTGGTCAGGTCGAGCGTCGCAGGGCACGCCGCCGCGCCGAGGGGGTTGGTGCCGTGGATGGTGTATCCCGAGACGCCGGAGGTCGCGTCGGTGCCCTTCGTCCAGGTGAGGTCGATCTGACCGTTCTGCTGGCCCGGTGCGCCGGTCACAGCAGTCGCCGCGGTGGGAGCGACCGTATCGATCTTGACAGTCTGGGCGGCGGTGCCCTGAACGTTCCCGGCGACGTCGGCACCGAAGTAGTTGATTGTGTGCGTGCCGTCGGTCGGGTTGAAGGACGCCGTCGCGGCATTCGTGACCACGTTCGCGGCGGCGTCGATGTTGTACGTGACGGAAGCCATGCCGCTGCCGCCGTCTGCGCCGGTGACGCTTACAGCCGAACTCGTCTTCCAGCCACCGCAGGCCCCGCCGTTGCAGAGGATGCTCATCGCCGGTGCCACGCGGTCCGACAGGCCGTTCTTCGTCGCGCTGTT
>JALZAA010000134.1 GCA_030948625.1 Actinomycetota bacterium | reverse complement strand
TCGCGCTACTACGTCTACTGGGACGAGAACGAGCAGGAAGACTCGCTCCGCATGCCCGGCGACGTGCACGGCCAGCTCATCGCGCCGTGGGACCCGAACGGTCAGCTGTGCATCGTGCCCGGCAAGTCCGGACGCTTCACCGTCGGCTACAACCCGACGCTTCCGAGTCAGAACAATCCCGGCAGCAAGAAGCCTTACAAGGCTCCGCCGGTGGGTCAGGCGCTGTACGACCGGCGCGGCACGTTCACGGGCCAGACGATGTACGTGCCCGGGCCGTACAAGCTCCCGGGGCAGAAGGTCGGCGGAGACATCCCGCCCGACCAGGGCAAGACACCGCCGACGTTCAACTCCAACGGCACGTACACCGGCTGCGTGTTCGACAAGTCGGCCAACCTCTTCGCCGTCGATCTCGGCACCGCCCAGGGTGATTTCCCTTCGCCCGACAACGGGCGGCTCATCGAGTGGTTCGCGCCGAGCTACAAGAAGGCGTGCGTGGTGATGGGACCGACGACGGGCGGGGTCGGACCGCACCATGTCGACGGGCAGGGCGGGCTGCGCCAGCCCAGCGACATGGCACTCGACAAGAACGGCGACATCATGCTGCCGGAGGCAGGGGTAGCCAACGGCGGCGTGCCCGCAGGGCGGGTGCTACGCGTCGACCACACGTCGCTGCCGAAACGAGCCTCCGACTGCCCCAACGAGCTCTACCCGCCCGACAAGGTCCGCACGTCGGTCTTCTTTCAGGGCAACCTGTCCCTGTTGCCGTTCCCGCTCGCGATCGCGCGTGACCCGACGTGCGACTGCTGGGCCATCGACAGCACCATCGGCGAGACCGCCGTCGCCTGGTTCGACGACAACGGTCAGCAACGCGCCGACCGGGGCGTGATCGCGGGCGGGGCAATCGCCGACATCGGCGCCGATCCCAACGGCTACAACCCCTTCGGCATCGCGTTCGCGCCTGACGGCACGCTCTACATGGTCGACATCCATCTGCACTGCGACCCCGGGCTCACCAACTGCGGGCCCACCACCAAGGGCGGGCGTGTGCTGCGGTTCGGCTTCACCAACGGCCAACCCGGCGCACCCGAGCCGATCGCGACCGGACTCGACTTCCCGACCAGCGTGACGGTCTGCACGCCGGCGACACAGACGTGTCCGCTCCCGAAGGGGACGAAGGGTTAGGGCGCGCGAACCCCGTGGATCGTGATCGCTATTTCAGGACGTTGACGGCGCGCGCGATCACGAGGGCCACGGTGATGAGCGATACCGCCGACTGCGCCAGCATCGTCAGCTTGGCCCACCTCGACAGTGGCATCACGTCGGTCGGGCTGAACGCCGTCGCGTTCGTGAACGAGAGATAGAGGTAGTCGACGAACCGCGGCTCCCACTCCGACGGCGCCATGTCCGGAGTGCTCATCTGGGGGAAGAGAAAGTCCGGATACGGACGGTGGGCGTGGGCTCGGGAGACGGGACCGCCGCGGTCGAATTCCCAGTACCACAGGGCAAAGATGATCACGTTCGTGAGCCAGATGGCCGCCCCGGTGAGCAGCAGCGCGGCCGGGTCCTTGTTCCCTTCACCGCGAACGAGGTCGATCACGAGTCGGGCGGCGGACGCGGCGTTGCCTGCGCTGATGATGATGATCAGCAGCAGGCTCGCGATGCGAAGAGGTCGTGAGTGACGGTCGATGCGGCTCGGGTTCGTGACCACGATGCCGATGAGCAGCAGCGCGGAGAGCCCGGGGAGCAGCCAACGCGGGTGCGGGGCCACCCGCGCCGGCAGCAACAGCTGCATCACGATGGCGGCGGCGATTGCGAGCGTGACCGCGAGTCGGGACTCGCCACGCGTGGCGCGGCGCCATGCCGGCGTCAGCCCGCCCTGGACCGATCGAAGGGCGTCGCGGCCGAGCAGGTGCCCGAGCTTGCCGATCAGCTGCGAGACGTCGTCATCGGGCTCGTTCTCGCCCTGCTTTGCGGGCTCGTCGTTCGCCATCAGCGGTCCCAGGGTGGGGCGTCGAGCAGGTCGAGCGTGAGCGCGGCGGTCCACGAGAAGCCGTCGACGCCGAGGCCCTCGCCGGTCAGCGGGGAAAAGTATTCGGCGAACTCCGAGTCCTCGACGAGATCGAGTGTCCGCCGTCGCAGCTCGTCGGCGACATCGGTCTCGCCGTAAGCGCGGAGCCCTTCGATGACCGCCCAGTTGATGTTGACCCAGGTCGGGCCCTTCCAATAGCGGTGCGAGTCGAACTGCGGCGCGTCGGTCGGCACGCTCGGGACGGGAAAGCGGGGCCAGAACCCGGCGTGCTCACGCAAATGGCCCACGAGCCGAGTCGCCCGCGCCGGCGACGGGACGCCCGCCCAGAGCGGCAGGAACGTCGCGACCGTCGACAGCTTGATGAGCTCGCCGGTGACGGCATTGCGTGAGTAGTACTGACCGGTCGGCTCGTCCCAAAGTTGCTCGATCGCATCTTCCGTTTTCCGGAAGCAAGATTCGAGTTGCGGATCGAGCGCGATGCCCAGGTCGTCGGCGATGTTCGCAAGCGATCGGTTCGAGACTGCGAGCAGGGAGTTGAACGCCAGGTCCTCGATCAGCACTGCTTCGTCCCGCGGCAGGCGCGCCAGCTCGAAGCCGTAGCGCTTGACGTGCCGCGCGAGCACGACCATGCGCAGCCCGTCGCCGTCGGTCGGGCGCTCGGAAGCGGGCGCGAATCGTGTGTCCGTGCGGAGAGCGCGCACGACACGCGCCAGTCCGAGCCGGAGCACGACCCGCAACCACAACGGCGCGGGCATGCGGCGGAGCTCCTCCATCCAGGGCGGTGTGGTGTCGAGCCCGCACTCCCACGGATGAATGAGCGTGACGAGGCCCCGGCCGTCCGGGTCCCGCTCCCGGTAGAGCCAGCGGTGGTAGTCGACGAGTCGGGGGAACAGCTCGGCGAGAAACGCGCGGCGGTCGGGAGCGGCGAGCGCCTGCGCGACACGCCAGACGGCGACGGCCGGGAGCGGCGGCTGCGTGATGCACGACGTTTCGACATCACGCGGAGCCTCGGGATGCTTCTTCGACTGCCATATCCGACGGCTCCCGACGTCGCGAGCGCCCTCGGCGAAGATGATGTTCGGCAACATGCCGTTCGCCCACTGCCCCCGGAAGAGCGAACGGACCTCCCCTGCGGCGCGTCTCGGGTCTCGGTGTGCGAGGCCCATGGCGATGAAGCACGAATCCCACAGCCATTGGTGCGGATAGCCGACAGCGGACGGACACGTCCACGCGCTCCGTCGGTTGCGCTCGACCACCGCCAACGCGCGCCGCTCGAGATCCGCACGCGTCACTCGACTGCACTCGGGCACGCATTCCCGGTCGCAACTGCCGCGTCCGCTCCCGTGCGCGGCACCCAGACCGTGGCCGGCGCCACCTTCGTACCCGTCCGCACATGAGGCACATCTCGACGAGGAATGACGCCTTGTATGCAGTAGTACCTCCGCAGGCTGCGCGGCAGATACGAGTAGGTGCTCGGCGAATCGACGACGATCGCTCCGAATCGCCGAGCTGCGACCGCCTGCTGCAGCTCACTGCGGAGATCGCGATTCGAACCTTGGATGCTCCCCCGCAGGATGTCGCCCAGCGCGCCCGCGTGTGCGGTCGTGGGCTCGTGCAGCTTGCCGAGGAGCCAGCTGTGACCCGGAAGATAAACCGGCCGCGGCAACTGCTGCAGGTCGGCGACCAGACGGTCGCCCGCGCGCACGTCACTCGTCGCGGGAACCTGCGCGAAGGGGTTGTACGCCAGCACGGCGAACTGGACGATCGCGACGGTGAGTACGACGCGTCCGCTCACGGCGCGGATGCGGGGGTACCCCCGCGCAAACGCATGGCAGCCGATCCCGAACGCGATGGCGACTCCCGCGTATGCGGGAAGCAGGACGTTGTCGTAGCCGCCCGTGTGGAGACGGGCGGAGTAGCTGGCGAGGATCAACGCCGCGACGACCGGCACGTAGA
>JALZAA010000113.1 GCA_030948625.1 Actinomycetota bacterium | reverse complement strand
ACCTCGCGCGCGACACGCCCGAAGCTCACGAGCCCGAAGTAATCGCGCGGGAACTTGCTCGTGATCAGCGCGTGCAGCGCCATCGCGACCTTCTTGGCGGAGAGGAAGTTGTCGCGCATGGGCATGGACAGCGAGACGTCGAGCAGCAACACGGTCGACGAGCGCGTGAGCAGCTCGGTGCGCTCGACCTCGAAGTCGTCGGGAGCCAGCCGAACCGGAGTGCCCGCGCCCTGGCGCCAGATGGCGTTCTTGACCGTCTCCTCGACGTTGAGGTGGAAGGGGTCGCCGAACTCGTACGGCTTGTGCTCGAACGCGCGCTCGTTGCCAATGCCGGAGCGCTCGACCTCGTGCCTCCCGGCACGGTCCTTCAGGAGCTTGCGGTACAGGTCGCCCAGAGCCTTGTTGCCGATGGCGCGGATGCCCTTGGGTGTGAGCTCGAGCCGTCCCTCGCGCTGTTCGATGAGCCCAGCGTCCTCGAGCATGCGGGCCAGCTCGCGGAGGCGCTCGAGCGAGCGGGCGGCGTCGTCACCGAGCAGGTCGCGCGCCTGGTCGATGTCGACCTCGGCGAGCTCGCCGGGTTGGGTGGCCGACCGCAGCATGTGCTCGAGGTCGTCCATGTTGCCGAGCATGTCGAGCAGTCCCGGCACCTGCCCGAGCTGCATCGGCTCGTCGCCGGAGAAGTTCATGCTGCTGTTCCACGGCATGTTCGGGAACGCGTTCTGGAGGTTGCGGGCCAGCTCGTCGACCTGCCAGCGCAGGTCGAGGTCCTCGAGCAGCGACTGGGCCAGACCTTGCAGCTGGGCGCGCTGCTCCGGCGTCATCGAGTTCAGCAGCTGCTGCATCTGCGCCATCGACTGCGCCATCTGCTCGAGCAGCTCGTCGAGCGTCTGCGGGTTGCCGGGGAAGAAGTCGCCGTACTTGTCCATGAAGCCCTTGAAGTCGGGCTCCTCGCCCCGCTCGCGCTGCTCGAGCATCTGGTTGAGCTCGGCGAGCATGTCCTTCATCCGCTGCATCTGCTCGGGCGAGACGTCGCTCATCCCTTCGGACATCTGGTTGAAGTAGCTCTGGAGCAGCTGTTGACGCAGCTTGTCCATCAGCTCCTCGAACCGCTGACGGGCGGCGTCATCCATGAACTCGTAGTTCTGGAGCCCCTGCACCTGGCTGGCGAGGTCGGGCGGCATCTCGTCGAGCTGCCGGCGACGCTGCTCGGCCATCTCCTCGACGATCTCCTGCCGCCGCGGGTCATGGGTCTGTTGGGCTTCGTCGACGCGCCGGTCGATGCCCGCCCGCTCCTGGTCGACGACCTCGCGGAGCTTCTCGGCGACGTCGTCGTAGACGCCCCCGAGGTCGCGCCGCTCGAGCTCCTCACGCCGCCGTTGCCGGAGCCGCTCGAGCATCTCGCGCAGCCCCATCAGCTCCTCGTCGTTGCGGTCGCGCAAGCCTTGCTGGAGCATCCGGCGCAGCGCCGCGTTGAGGTCACCGTGATAGAGGAGGTCGTCGGACATCTCCTCGAGCAGCGAGTCGGCGTCGAGGTCGAACCCGGTCTGCGTGCCGTCCCAGCGGGAGTACTGGAACCCGCGGGAGGGGCGCCGCCTTCTCAGCTTCACGCCGCCCATCCTATGGGCGCCGTCGCAAGCTCCGGCTCTGCGACTCAGGCCAAGCCTTCTGCCGCCTGCTTGATGCGCTCGAGCGTCTGCTCGATGGCGTGTTGGAGCTCGCGCGTGCGCCGCTTGGGCGGCTGCACGATCTTGAAGAACAGGCTGTAGCGAAGCGCCTCGAACGATTCCGTGAGGTCGGTTCCGCCGTCCTTGGGCGCGAACCGGTAACTCCAGCGGGTGTCTTCGTTCCCCTGGCTCCCGACGGCGAAGGTGAATTCCCTCCCAGGGTCGGCCACCTCCACGGTCGGCTTGGTGGACCACCGCAGGATGCCCTTCTTGTTGGAGCCCTTGAAGCGAGCTCCGGCGGCGGGTCCGGTGGCCCCCTCGACCCACTCGGCCTTGCGGCACTCCGGGCTCCACTCACCCATGCGGGTGACGTCGGTGACCATGGCGTAGACCTTCTCCGGCGGCACTTGGATGTGGATCGTCGCCTGGCCCTCGATGCCTTCTGCTGCCATGCCTGCACCCCCCATGCCGGTGTGTCGCGCTCACCCTACGACTCGCGTTTTCCGGGTGCACTCCGCCACAATCGACGGCGTGTCCCGACGTCTCGCCGCAGCTGCCGCTATCCTCCTCTCTGTGGCCTTGGTTGCCGGCTGCGGGAACAGCGGGAGCGCGACCAAAGCGCCCCTAGCGTTCTGTCGGGCTGCGTCGAACTACGACGATCGGGTGACGAGGAACGCGAAGATCGACGAGCAGATCCGGCTCGTGCAGGCAATGGTCGACAAGGCGCCGGCGAAGATCAAGGCGGACGCGCAGACGTTCGTGGACGCGCTGCGGCGGGTGGAGACCGACCCGTCCGTGAAGGACGACCCGAAGGTCAAACGGGCGGTCGAGAACGTGAACCGCTACGCGGCTCAAGGTTGCGGCTTCTACAAGAGCCAAAGCGGCGGGGGCATCTAGTCAGCGCGCCGCATCGGCCTTGGCTAGTTCGCGGTCGCTCGTCGTGTCCGTCGTAGGCGGTACAGCCCCCACCCGACGAAGAACGCGCCGATGACGAGCAGCTTCATTGCGACGATCCACAACGTGATGTCGCGCGCGAGCTTGTCCGACGTCGTGATCACCTGCGTGGGTCTGTTCGGGTCGTAGCGGATACGCACCTGTTCGCCGACGCGAGCGTCGCTCGTGCCCGTCCGCACCGGCTCGGGCGCGCGGACGACTTCGCCGCCGGCAGTCGTGAACTGGAGCTGGCGTGCGCCTCCGACCTCGACCACCGTTGCCGTCGCCGGCGTGCCGCGGTTCCTCAGATCGGCGTCGTGACGTTGCAAGGAGATGATGAGAACCGTCGCCGCAAGCCCGAGCACGAGACACGCCGCGCCGCCGACGATCGCCCAGCGGGGGCCGCGCCG
>JALZAA010000105.1 GCA_030948625.1 Actinomycetota bacterium | reverse complement strand
CCACGATGGCCGGAGAGCGAGGAGGGCGATAGGGGTAAAGCTGCCGGCGATGAGCACGAAGATCATGGAGTGGTCGAGGTGCTTCATCACCCGCTCGGCCCGCGGTGACCACGAGCGGAGGTGGTATACCGCGCTCGTTCCGTACACCGCGCTGAGGCTCACCGCGAAGATCGCCGCCCCCACGTAGGCGGCGGCGCGGTGACCGGCGTCGACCAGCGCGATGCCCGCCGGGATCGACACGAAGAATGCGATCTCGTGAAGCCGTCCGCGAAAACGGGGCCGGGGCGGCCGACACTGCTGGACCTGCACCGACCTCCGACGATAGCGGGCGCCCGGTTCTAGCGCGTCGGCTCGCGAGCGGGTGGCGCGGACGCGTCAGGCCTGGAAGACAAACGGTCTCCCCGGCTCGCCGAACTCACCGCATCGCGATCTCGAACCTCGGTCTCGTCGAGGACCCGCTCCGACCGCGCTACACAGAACACCAGGACAGAACGACGGCCTCGCGGCCAAGCACAGCCCACGGAACGGCACCTCGGGCGCGCCCTCGACCCGGCCGTAGGCGACGCGAACGAGCGGCCCTCGGGCGCCTTTGTGAGATACGCCGCCGATTGGGTCCGCTCCTGACCTGGGGATTCAGTCCGGGATCACCCGGCGGCGTAGCTCCGCGCCGCACTCGTAGAGCCACTGCCCCCGCTCCTCGTCCCACGGACCCGGGCAAGACATCGGCGGGATGGGCTTCTCGGTGCTTCGGCCCTCGAAGTTGCGACGGTCGCCTCCGTCATCGGGGTGGGCGGTGACGACGCCGTGCGTCGGGCAGTACCACTCGACGAAGTCCACGCCATCCAGGGTATGGCGCGGACCGCTATGCAACCACTAGAGGATCGAGAACGAGCTCGGGTTGTCGCGTCATTCGCTGAGAACATCGCGAGGTCAACCGGACTGAATGTCATGACGCCGGACCGCGCGTCATGGGTTGCCCGTCGTTCTTCATAACTCGCTGGAGGCGAGCGAATCCGCTAGCCCCCGACGACCAGCGAGTCGAGGTGAGTAGCGATGAGCTGGTCACGTTCGGCGGCGGCGTGCTGGTAGCGAAGGACTCGCGGCGGGTTCGACATGGCACATCCTCCCGAGACCGCCCCCCATAGGCGGCCTGAGGACCCTCGCCGGCCACCAAACGCGGCTCCTGTTGACCTGTAGGGCATAGGGAGGGCACGGCCCCCCATTTTGGGCAGGTCATGCAGAGCGCCGAAGCGGCGGGCCCCATGGGCGATGACCTGCGCAAACACGTCGTGGGCGCTGAGGGACTCGAACCCCCGGCCTCCGCCTTGTAAGGGCGGCGCTCTACGCAACTGAGCTAAGCGCCCGACCGTGTCACGTTAGTGGTCCATTTTCTGCAACCGGGCGTGCACTGAAGCACACGCGTCCACCGCGGCAGGCCGGGGCTCGACCGAGCGCCCAGGGGGTTGGCGCTCCTCGTCACCCCGGCCCACCTTCTGCGGCGATCAACGCGGGCCGCCGCCGCCTCCGCGGTCAGGTCGTCGTCAGCGCGTCAAGCCGACTGCGATACGAGCTGGCCCCACTCGTCGTAGACGGGCTCGGGCGGTCGCACCTTCGGCGGCCGGCCCCTTTTGCGCTTCTGGGCCAGCACCTTGCCGTTGGCGAACAGCTCGCCGCCCCAGACCCCCCACGGCTCGCGCCGGGCCTGGGCAGCCTCGAGACAGGCCTCGCGTACCGGGCACGCCCGGCAGAAGGCCTTGGCGCGCGCGATGTCGTCGAGCTGCTCCGAGAAGAACAGATCGACGAGCGCCGCGGAGCCGTCGCGACATCGGGCTTCGAGCCGCCAGGTTTCGTCTTCTGTGATCTGGGTGGCGAACATCGCCGTGCTTCCCCTGTCTCGTGTCCGGTCTGGGTCGCTTGCTGGTTGGTCGTTGTCTCCGTTGGGTTGATGGTCCGGTAACGCAAAAAGGCCGCCGGGTTGCCCCGGCGGCCTGGTGGGTGGACTTGCGGTAGCGGGTGCTACGGCGAGGTCACTCTCAGCCGCCGGGGCCGACCGGGCTTGTGGTCGATGGTGGTCACGCCAAGGCTCGGCATGATCGACCACGAGCTGTTCGTCGGCATGGCGCAGGCAAAGGCCGCCCGGGCGCGCGCGACACCGGCGACGGCTGCCTGCGTCGTCGGGTAGCTGGCCACGGGTACGGTCCTTCCGGTCATGTCCTGCAAGGTGTCAGGTCATTTGTCCGATTTTGCCTGCGCTCGCGGCTGCGAACGTCCGCCCAGGCTACACGCCGACCTGCGCCCGTCAAACAATTTGCCGGGTGGACCTAGGCTCCCGCTCGTGGCAATCACCAGTGCGACCAAGCCCGACCTGGCGCGTGTCGTCGAGCTCCTCGAGCGCCAGCGAGCCGACGAATGGCAGGACGGGGCGCAGTGCTACGTGTCACGGAACGGCGAGGTCCTCCTCGACGTGACCGTCGGCGAGTCCCGTCCCGGCCGGGCGCTCGAGCCGGACGACGTCATGCTCCTGTATTCGGCCGGCAAGCCGTTGACGGTGGTCGCGATCCTCCAGCTCTGGGAGCGGGGCAAGCTCCGCCTCGACGACCGCATCGGCGACTTCGTCGCGGGGTGGGGCGCGGGCAAGGAGCGCTGCACGATCCGCCACGTGCTCACGCACACGGGCGGCTTCCCGAACGCCGACGCCAAGCTGTTCGACCGCGATGTCGCCTACGCCGACGTGGTCGCGCACATCGCCGCGTCGCCGGCGCGCTGGGAGCCGGGCACGGACGCGGCCTACCACCCCTCCAGCGGGTGGAAGGTCCTCGGTGCCGTCGTCGAGCGCGTCGACGGCCGGCCCATCGACCTGTACCTGCGCGACGAAGTGCTCGCGCCGCTGGGCCTCGACAACATGCATCTGGGCATCCCGCTCGAGGAGCAGTCGGCGCTGGGAGAGCGCATCGTGCCGGTTTCCTGGCGCGGTCACGTCATGCCGTCGATCGACGAGGACGGCGGGCTGAAGATGGTCCCCTACAAGGTCGACGAGTACCACAACGAGCCGTACTTCGTGGCCAAGGTCGAGCCCGGTGGCGGCACGCGCGGCTCGGCCCGCGGGCTCGGGCGGTTCTACGAGTCGCTGCTCGGTTTCGGCCCTTCGGTGCTCGAGCCGCGCACGGTCGAGACGATGAGCGCAGTGCACCGCTACGGGATCAAGGACCGGTTGTTCCGACGCAACATCCCCTGGGGCCTCGGAGTGCAGGTGGCGTTCACCGGCGGAACGGGCCGGCGTGCGTTCGGCCACGGCGGGATGGCGTCGTCACGCGCGCTCGCCGACCCGGAGTTCGGGCTCGTGATGGCGATCGTGAGCAACGGGCTGCCGTCGTTCCTTCCTGCTGAGCAGCGGCTGTTCCAGGTGACGGACGCGGTGTACTCGGCACTCGGCGAGGATGTCGCGCGAACGCGTCAGGCGGCGGTGCCGGTCGAGGAGCTCTTCGGGCTCAGTACGTAGAGCTTGTGAGCTCGAGCATCGCCCGGTGTATCTCGGGCGGACCGGCGACGATGTCCCCCGAGTCGAGCCATGACTGCTCGTCACCGGACCAGTCGGTCACGATCCCGCCCGCCTCCCGCACGAGCAACGCGCCGGCGGCGACGTCCCACGTCCCCAGGGCTTGCTCGAAGTAGCCGTCGAACACCCCCGCTGCCGTCCACGCCAGGTCCAGGCTTGCCGACCCGGCACGACGCAGGTCCTCGAAGCGCCGGAGCGCCGCCTCGAAGACCGGGAGGTACTCATCGAGCCGCTCGGACTTCGCTCGAAACGGGAAGCCGGTCGCACAGATGGCATGGGACACCTCGCGCCCGCTCACCTCGATCGGGTCATCGTTCCTGAACGCACCTCCGCCTCGAGACGCCGTATAGGTGACGCCGAGAAGCGGCGCATGCACGACGCCCACTGCCGGCGCGCCGTCTTCCACGAGCCCGACCGACACGCCAACGGCGGGGAAACCGTGCACGAAGTTGGCGGTGCCGTCGAGGGGGTCGACGAACCACCCCACGTCGCCGCGCGCGCCGCCGCCTTCCTCACCGAAGACGGGCAGACCGGGCGCGTCGCGCTCAAGCACCTCGCGCACGGCCGATTCGCTGGTCGTATCGACGTCGGTCACCCAGTCCCCCGGCGCCTTCATGCGGGCCGACCCGGTCGAGCCGAACCGCGCCGCGACGATGGATCCCCCCGCACGCGCCGCAGCCTCGGCCGCGCGCAGCAGCGCGGGAAGATCGAGGGCGCGCGTCATGCAGGCGCCGCGCCCCGGACGCCCTCGAGCAACTCCGGGGTCGACGCGGCGATGAGCTGCCGCCGCTCGGCGGGATCTGTGGTGACGAGGTCGCCGCCGTGGGCGTCCACGACGGTCGCGTCCGCCTCGCGGCACACGAGGAGACCACCCAGGTAGTCCCACGGCGACAGCCAGCTCGTGAGGTAGGCGTCGAGCCCGCCGGCGGCGACGTCACAGAGCTCGAGCGCCGCCGATCCGAGGGCGCGGAATTGCTTCCACGGCAGCCGGCGCTGCGGCGTGCCGGAGAACGAAACAACCGCCGCGTCGACCCGCTGCACCGCCGACGGCGCGAGGGCCTCGCCGTCGCGCCACGCGCCTTTCCCCCGAATCGCCGTGCTACGCACGCCGGTGGCCTGGTTGGCGACGAGAGCGCACAGCAGTCCGTCGGCGTCGACTGCGCACAGAGAGATCGACCAGTAGGGAATGTCGCGCGAGCAGTTCGTGGAGCCGTCGACCGGATCGAGGACCACCGTGATCGTGGCGTCGTCGGGGCCGCTTCGTCCCGACTCCTCACTGACGACCGCGACGCCGGCCTCGTGGAGGATCGGCAGGATCGCAGCGTCGGCGACGAGGTCGAGCGCGTACTGCCCGGGACGTTCGGTGCGCTCCCGTCGCGCTGCGCCGGTGAGCGGCAGGAGCGACGTCCTCGCTGCGTCGGCCGCCTCGTTGAAGACGGCGAGCAGATCATTGGGCGTCACGAGCGGCACGCTACTGCCGGCGATCGACACCGTGACGGACGAGGTCCTCGGGGGAATCGAGGTCTGCGAGCGCGTCCGGCGGTGCGACGGCGCGCCATTCGGCCTCGGTGACCTCGGCGACCGGCACCACCGACAGCAGCGCGTGGAGCGCGCGTTCGCCGTTCGCCACCAGTTCGGCGCCAGTGATGAGCGCGTCCGGCGCGTAACGCGTGCAGCATGACTGCCGCATGCCATCGGCCATCGGCACCACGGTCTCCGCCGCGGGATGGCTGACCAGTAGCTGGAGCAACGGGGCCTCGACGAACGGGAGGTCGACGCCCAGCAGGAGGACCGCGCCGTCGTAGCCGCGTTCGTGTAGCGCGGCGGCGCCGGTCACGAGCGCGGCAAGTGGGCCGGCGCGGGGCTCGTCGTCGACGACAGCATCGAGCGAGCTGCGGCCCGGTCCGACTTCCACCAAGGGGTCGCACACAGTGGCCAGCACCCGCGCCGCGCGGTCCGCGAGGCGTTCCTCGTCGATGACGATGTCCGCCTTGTCGTATCCCATGCGGCGGCTCGACCCGCCGGTGAGCAACACTCCCGCAACCACGTAGCGACGGTATCGTCCGCGCGTGGCTCAAGCCGAGATGCGAGAGAAGTTCCAACGCGCCCGCGTCGCGCGCCTCGCGACAGTCGACGAGAACGCCCAGCCCCACCTCGTCCCGGTGTGTTTCGAGTTGGTGGAGGACCGCATCGTCTCAGTTGTCGACGCCAAGCCGAAGAGCACACCCGAGCTCCGGCGGTTGGCCAACATTCGCGCTCACCCGCGGGTGAGCTTGCTCGTCGACGAGTACGACGACGACTGGACGCGCTTGTGGTGGGTTCGAGCAGACGGCGCCGCGCGTGTCGTCGAGAGCGGCGCGGACAGCGAGGCCGCCGTCGCCGCCCTGACGGCGAAGTACCCGCAGTACGAGGAGCAGCCGCCGGGCGGTCCCGTCGTCGAGGTCACCGTCGACCGCTGGGTCGGGTGGGCATACCGCGACGATTGAGACTTACCGGCCGAGATCCTGCGCCAGCTCGACGAGATGCCCGTCGGGGTCACGCACATACGCCGTCCGTTGGCCCCAGGGGCGATCGGCGGGTGCGAGAGCGGGCGTCGCTCCCGCCGTCACCAGCTCGTCGTACGCGGCATCGCAGTCGTCGACCTTGAAGCCGAGCTCGAACGCGGGGGCGTTCGGCGACGGGGGCTCGAGCTCGCTTCCGAGCGTCTCGGCCATCGCCGTTCGCTCGTAGAACGCGACGCGCGTCACACCCGTCTCGAGCTGCGCGTACGGCCCCGATCGATGCCCGAGCGGCAGGCCCAGCAGCCCGCAGTAGAACCCGAGAGCGCGGTCGACATCCTCGACGACGAGGACCACGTAATCCGCCGCCTGGAACCGCAATGCCGTCGATCGTCAGCTCGGCTGCCGCTCGGCGGGCGCGTCGGGTTCGAGGTGGTATGCGATCACCTTCCACGTGCCGTCGCGGAGCGCCAGCTGCACCTGGTTGCGCGCCGTTGTCCCGTCACGCAGCAGGACCCGTGTTCGCACCGCGGCGAGCTCGGACCCCACCATCACCTCGTCGAGCTCGACCTTCCGCGCCAACCCCGCCAACGCGCGCTGGCCGGCGTAGGCCTCGCCCTTGTCGGCGATGAACTCGGCGCGCGACCGGCCGTCCCGCAGCTCGTCCCCCGACAACG
>JALZAA010000069.1 GCA_030948625.1 Actinomycetota bacterium | reverse complement strand
CCGGGCGCGCGGCTATACGTCCGTAACGAGCCGACCACCGCGCCAGTTGTCGGTCGTCACCACGATGAGTTGAGTGGTATCCGGCGAGATCGGGTTGGCAGTCGAAACCGGTTCTCCCGGCGCCATGCACGCCGTGGCCGCCGCGATCAGGCCCACAAGCCCCACGAGGAACATGAGCCGGCTTCGACGCACGTTTGAGAGGCTAAACCGACCCCGCCGCTCCCGACAGTCTCCTTCCGAAACCGGACCTTGTTGGCGCGCCGGGCAAGTGACACCATTGCGGCCTCTCAATCCCGGAGGTGACGAAGTGGGGGCAGAACAACGGTTGGCGCGCTGGACGGCACTGGCTGGGGTGGGCTTCTTCGTGCTGTTCGTGGTCGGCTTCTTGCTCACGGGAGACAACCCCGATGAGACAACTAGCGGGACCAAGGTGGTCTCGTACTACAAGGATCACAGAGGCCGGGAACTGGTGGCGTTCGTGCTCATGACGATCGGGCTCGTGCTGCTCGTGTTCTTCGCTGGGCGGGTTCGTTCGGTTCTGCGTGAGGCGGAGCCTGGCGGCGAGCTGCTCTCGGCGATCTTCTTCGGCGGAGTGATCGTTCTCACGGCCGGCGCGTTGGTGGGCGGTGCGATCCACTTCGCCCTCATCGACGCCGCCGACAAGGGTCAGGTCGCCGTGGCGCACACGTTGAACGTGCTCGACAACAACGACTTCGCTCCTATCGCGGCTGGCATCGCGATCCTGTTGCTGGCAGCGGGGATCGCGACGGTGCTCAGCCCTGTATTGCCGCGATGGCTCGGCTGGGCGTCGATCGTGATTGGAGTGCTGAATTTGACCCCGCTCGGGTTCATCTTTTCCCTTCTGGCTGTGGTTTGGGTCCTAGTGGTGAGCATCCTGCTTGCTGGTGGCCGCGGCGCTACAAGGGCCAGTACGGCACCCCAGTCATCGGCGACCGGACGGGGCTAGCCCTCGTACCCGAGTGGCCGTCGCGCTGCAGCTAGCTCAATTCGCGAAGACGATGCGCGCGCCCCCTTTCAGCAGACGACGGGATCCGCCCTCGCACCTACCGAGTGACGCGAGACCCGGTGTGACCTGCGGCCTATCTACTCGCAGTCGCCTGGTAATGAACCACGAGACATGGGATAGACGGATGCCGAAACCGCGAAAAAAGGAGTCAGGGGCTTGTTGCTCGGTCGCTCTGGCTCTCCCACAATCTCCTCCATGGACGACCTCTCCCACGATGAACAGGCGGTCCTCGCCTTCCTCCGTGACCAGCCCCACGCGCAGGCGTCACACGGCCAAGCAACCCACGACAACCGCTACCTACGCGCCCAGATAAGAGAAGACACGGAAGCGATTCGCGACGTTCTCGAGCGGCTCGCCGATCGCGGCTACGTCGAACGCCTACCCGGCGCGTTCTCTTCGGCACGCACGACCTACGCGTACCGCCTGACCGAACAAGGCGGCGGGGCACTAACCGAAACCGAGTGAGAGGGTGTGTTGCCTGGAACCTAGCCCGACGCCCCGGGAGGCTAGCGCTAGGAGGTCGGTAACCGATGCACGGCCACTGGCGTCGCTGCTTGTGTAGGCGAGCTGCGATCTGAGCGGGGACCACGCAAGGGCACTGCCCGTCGATGCTCTCGCCACGCCGAGTGGATATCCGGAGCGCTCCGATGGCGGCTGGTCTTGGCGGGAGCGTGGGCCTGGCTTTAGCACGTGCCCGGCGGCCTAGGTCATCGGCAAGTGCTTCGCACACGACTTGGCAAACGTGTTCTGCCTGAAGGACTCGAACCTCTAAAGGCAGAGCGACGTGTAACGACTGATTCGCACCATCAAGCCCCTCGAGTGCCAGCGGCGGCCGTTGCAAAAGAGTCGACGTTCTGTTTGGACAGACTACGAATCTCAACTTGAGCGGTCACGGCGCGACGAAGTCGGGTTCAATCGCTTGTTCGAAGATGTCGTCGATGCCGCAAGGAAGGCCGAGGACCCTCAGCCCGGTCGGGCAGGGAGAACTGTGGGCGGCGCGCCGGGATCCGCGACAGTATCGACTTCAGATCAGGCAGCCCGTCAAGACCTGCTGAACTGTCTCCGCATGATCCAACCGTGCGTGATCTGGGTCCGCCGCCTAACTTCGCGACCCCTTGAGCGCGAGGGCGCGCCATTCGAGCGCGGCCTGTTTGCGTTGACCGATGACGGTCAGGTGGTATCCGTCCGGCGTCACGTCGGCGGTTGTGATCGCAATGTTGTGCAGCGCCCCGTGGTCATATAGGCAGGTCCGAAACTTCGCACAGACCGACTTGACCGCGTCTAGATACCTCTGGGTAATCCCTTCGATGTAGCGCTGATGCGCCGGCACCGGCTCGCCGGCTGGGCTAAAGAGGTCACATGGCCCAGTCCCGGTGTTCGACGCCCGCGCGCCGGGTAGATGCTGGGCAACGCTGAGATACCGTTTGGTCGTCGACCACGGGCCGCTCACGATGAACACTTTGGCCTGCGGGGCGCCGACGCTGATCTTTCTGAGCACGTCCTCGAGCGTGACGGCGAAGAGCGCGTAGTTGTCTGGGTCGCTGCCGTCGCAGCGGATGTCGTTGGCGACGGTCTGGATAAGGAACAGGTCGGGCCGAGGTTCGATCGCCAGCGCTTGGTCTACCTGGCCGCCGAGCTGATCGACGCCTGTTCCGTCGACAGCGACGTTGGCGTTGTGGCCGCGCACTGCAGGGTGCAGGGCGAGCACACGTGTGTAGATGCTCTTCACCGCTGGGTTGTCGCCCGTGGCCCACGAGTTCTGTGTCGCGTCCTTTTCCGGCTGGTCAGGATCCGAGTGGAGACCCGTGGCGCCCGAGTCGCCCAGGACGATGATGGAATTCGGGTACGCCGAAGGCTGTACTCGACTCGCGCCGAACGGCGTCGCCAATTCAACCGTCGCGCTGCTGATGACGGCGGCGAACACCTGCCCGCAGAGGCAGACGGCAATGAAAGCGAGCATGGCAATCGCACGACCGAACCATCCATGTGCCCGCATCCGCCCTCCTGCCCTGCGAAATCCTTGAGATCGAGCGTCGTGGAGCTCGCGCACTTTAGTTGAACGAGGCGTTGCAGCCCGCGGCTTCCGACATCTCGTCGTGGCTCTCGTCAGTGCTGGACCGCTTTTACATCAGCGGCATCGGCAAAAAAGTCATCGGGCTGGCTCGGTGGGGGCTGTTGGCCGCTGTGTTGCTAGTCGGCCTGGCGGTGATCTTCCGCTATGGCACTCAACGCCGACGGCCCCAATGGCGCTGGGTCACGCCCCGAGGCCTCGTCGAACACCCGGAGGAGGAAGCGACCCATACCCTGATGAGAGTCTCGGAGCGCTCATGTCGCCGAGGACTCGATAGGCGCCGGCCACACGCGAGGGACAATTGCTTCTGCTAAAGCAGTCTTAGTCCCCATGGCAACGCGGTCCATCTAACTGGATCGATGTCCGGAGTTGACGCGATGAACTTGCTCCAGCTGAACCTCTTCGTTGACACCTTCCCGACGATGCTTCGGTTCTATCGCGATGCCCTCGGCTTCGAGGTGAACGACATCGAACCCGGCGCACCGTCCGAGCCGATGGTGAACTGGGCATCCTTGCGTACGGGTAGCGTGACAATCGAGTTGTTCGACGCTGCGACCTTCTGGAACACCAAGTTGCTGCGCAGCGGAAATCGAGATGCCGTGCAGATTTGCTTCGCCGTCGACAACGTGGAACGCGAGCGGGCACGGCTCGAAGCTGCAGGCGTGCGCTGCGACCCGATCGTTGGGGAGGCGTGGGGCCGGTATACGTCGTTCCGCGATCCAGAGGGCAACTGGCTCCAGATGTTTGAGGCATTCGACCGAGGCGCAGCCAAAACGTGAGCGATTCTTCATATCGACTCGCAATCACGTCGATCGTGAGTCAGCGCTAACCGCGAGCGCGGGTGGGACCTGCGGTCTAGCCAACCGCGAGTCAAAGTGACTTCGCACGGCCAGCACGACGGCCTACCGCCCGGAAGCCGAGAGTTGTTGTATCGCGGGCGGCGACCTGCGACGCTCGAAGTGCTTGTAGCCAGGAAGGTACATCTGATGCGCTGTCGAATTGCCGCAGTGACGGCTGCCGCGTGCGTGTTCCTGGTGTTGGCTGCACTCCCCGCCGGAGCTCAGAGCGGCGCAGGCGGGAACACCCGCGGCGGCGATGGCGACCGGCGGA
>JALZAA010000053.1 GCA_030948625.1 Actinomycetota bacterium | reverse complement strand
GGTGCAACCTGCCCGTTTGCGGCGGTGGATCCCGGCGATCCCGGCCTGGCGCATCAGCCGCTCGACCCGTTTGCGGCCACAGCGGGTCCCGTCGCCGAGGCGCAGCTCGGCGTGCACCCTCGGGCTGCCGTAGGTGCCGCGGGACTGGCGGTGAATCTCGGTGATCGTCGCCATGAGCGCTTCGTCGGCACGAGCCCGCGGTGACGGGTCACGTTTGGCGCGCCGTCCACTCGTAGAAGCCAGAGGTCGTCACCTTCATCGCCCGGCACGAGGCCGTGACCGGCAGGTCCGAGCACCGCTCGGCGATGAAGGTGAAGATCGTTTTGGGGGCACGTTCTCCTTGGCGAAGTACGCCGCGGCGCGCTTGAGGATCTCGTTCTCCATCGCCAGTGTGCGGTTCTCGCGCCGGAGCTTCACCAGCTCCTTGCGCTCCTCGGTTGTCAGGCCCTCGCGATGGCCTGGATCGATGTCGGCCTGACGCAACCAGTTCCGCAAGCAGCTGTCGGCGATGCCGAGCTCCTTGGCGATCTGACCGATCGGCTTCGCCCGTTCGCGGGCAAGTTCAACAGCTCGAGCGCGGAACTCCGGCGGATACACAGGAGGCATCACGGACTCCTCTCCGAGGCGAGAATCGCCTCACCGTAGAAGTCCGGTCAACTGGGGGAAGCTCAGAGGTGCGATGACGCGCAGGCCGGCAGTTAGGTGCTTCGCTGTATGCAGAGCTCGACGAACCAGGCGAGGCTCTGCGAGACGCCAACGCGCGAGCCTCAAACCCGGTAGGTAGGTCTCCACGGTCGCGCGATCGGCGGCGGCGCCAACCGGTTCGAGTCGGTGATTCATGGTTCGACGACACCGTCTCAGGCGCATCGTGTCGGGCACCCAAGCGGCGGGGCGTGAGCCTTTCGATCGGAAGTCACTAATCGAGCAGCTCGCGGCGAGCTCTGCCAACCGCGGACGTAGCGACTCAGGGTGGAGTTGTCACCAGCGGCGGCGTTGATGTGGTGGGAGGCGAGGTCGACGGCGGAGGTTCGGGGGCCGGCGCCGACGGCGGCGGGCTCGGGGGCGCCACGTCGGGGGTCGTCGGATTCGGCGGAGCGGAGTCAGGCGGGAGACTTATAGCTTGTATCGGTGGCGGTACCCGCAGTGGGCTCGGTGGCGCCGTCGGGGGACTCGCCGCCGGCGGTGGCGTCGTAGTTGCGATGGTCATTGTCGAGGTGATGGTCGACGTTGTCGTCGTGGTGCTCTCGACTCCCGTGCCCACGGCGGGTCGAGAACCGCTCGACCGGGTAAGAGCCAGCCCGCCGAGACTTGCTCCAATCACGACCGCCAGCGCCAATCCCCCCAGCATCCATACGCGCCGCCGCTCGCGGTAGGCGCCCATCGCGACGGTCACGTCGCGTTCGTCGCCGGCCTCCCGACCAACCGAAGATTGTTTGTCCGACATCACGGGCAGCGGTACAGGCACCGGCTCCGTCGGCACATCCTCTTCGGGGACGTCGTGCTCCACGTCGCGCGGAACCGTGCAGACGATCATGCGCACCGACATCGGCGCCGTCGGCACCTTGTCTTCGGGACCTCGGAGCTCGATCGCGGTTGGAACTCGGAGGTCGGGCTGGACAAGACGGTGCTCGCCTACCTTCTGAATCGGAGCTGGGCGCGAGGACGCTGCGCTCTCGCCGAATATGGGGTCGTCGCTCTCGCCGAACCACTCGTCGGCACCTGGCATGAGACCCGACCTTTCCCTCTACCGCTGCCGAGAGCCTAGGTCGGCGAGACTGGCGTCGGCGAGGAACGTGCCCGCCTCGTGGACGCCATGAGAGAGGGCACGCGAGATTCCGACCTTGTTGTTCCGTTCGCGCACTGGGGCTCGACGGGCAGTCATGCCCGACCGGCGACCAACGAACGCAGGCCCAACAGCCCGTCGACGTTGGCGCCAACATCGTCGTCAGCAGCCACACCCACCGCCCGGTTGGTGCCGGGGCGACTCTGCGCAAGCCCTTGGCGACTACGGGCTAGGCGACTTTGTCTTGGACGACGTAACCGGCGCGTCAGGCGTTGCTGGAATCCTTACAGTGACCGCCGCGGGCCACCACGTCGACTCCTACGCGTAGATGCCAGCCCAAACAAACAGACCAGCCGCTACCGCGAGCCACAGCAGGCGGGCGCGCACACGAGAGCCGGGACAAGCCTTAGGCATTTGCTTGCACCGCTCGGCTTGCGGCGCTTAGGGTCGCCGGGTTCCCAGGCGTTAACGGTGGTGTCCTTGCGCGCCCGGGAACGCCCGCGAACCGGAGCCGGAGGGGGCCCGAGTGCGCCGGATGATAATTCTCATCGCGTTGTTCCTCGCAAGCGTTGGCCTCGCAGGCTGCTTCGGAGGAGGCGGCGGCGGATCGACCGTCTGGGACGCGCTCGCCCAGTGCGAATCGGGAGGCAACTGGGCCGCCAACACCGGTAACGGCTACTACGGCGGTCTGCAGTTCAGCTTGTCGACATGGTTGGCGTACGGCGGCGGCGAGTTCTCGTACTGGCCCTACCTCGCGTCCCGCGAACAGCAGATCATCATCGGTGAGCGCGTACTGGCCGGCCAGGGCTGGGGGGCCTGGCCTGGCCCTACTGCGCGGCCCAGCTCGGGCTGCTCTGACGTGGTACTCCCAAACGGGGCCGAGGCAAAAGAGTTGCGCTCGTAGACGCGTGAGGAGTGTTCGTCTCGGTCGCGTCAATCGCAGCATCATTCCGTCGGCCGCGACTGCGCTGGGCTCCGTCGGGCATGGTGGTCAGGCAGCGTGGAACCACTTGCTCTTGAGTCCAGAGGCGGCACGCTGGACGGACGTCGTTCGAGCGTCGGCCATGCGGGGCGACGCGGCGTCCGATACGGGAGATGGGCTCGCATGAAGCTCTCGATACGAAGCCCATTCGGGCGGGTCGCGAGGATTTTGAGCGCGTCCTGCTAGCGCGGGCGCACTGCATCGACGACGTCGACGGAGCCGGCTACGAACGTAACGGCGTTGGGATGGTTCGGCAGCTCGTCGCATGCATGTGACTTCGACACGAATTAGCCTGCCTGGCGGGTCGTCGCCACACGATCCGGGCAGGCGCGGTGCCGTTTCCGCTTGACCGATTGTCCCCGCTGACGGGCGAGTTCACCCGCGAGAGTGTCCTAAAGGGGTCGCGCTGATCGACGGACGCGACGGCGTCGCGGAGCGCCGCGAGCTCGAACGGCGACCACGGCGCATGTTGCGTTCTAGAAGGCTGCGCGTCGCCGCGAGCCTCCAGAAGAACCTTGTCGGCGTCTTCCGATTCCGGGTGCGCGTCGCCGGTGGCCCAGACGACCACCACCCCGGCAACGACGAGTCCGAACCCGCCCACCAGGATCACAAGTGCCATCAGTCGTCCCTGAGGTTGGGCTCTAGTGCTTGTGTCGTCGAGTCTCTACCTGCGGCGCTGGCGGGACAATCCCCAGGTTTACCTCGCTGACTCATGCCCATCGAAGGCGACGGTGCGCGAGATTCGCTGGACGACCCCTGATGCATGGCGAAGGTCGTTGCGGCTCGAGGCTTCGGTCATCGTCTCGGTGAGACCGATGGGGGGCCACTCGATGAAGATCCGCAGTGGTCCGCTGGCGGAAACGGGTAGAGCCACAGATCGATGCGGTACTCCGTGCCCGGCCGCCGGCACGAGGCATGAGCACAGGTCCGGTTGAGAGACTCGTGAACGCGGCAGATCGCCATTCGGACGCCGGGGGACCACTCTGGTGACCGACGAAATCCTTCTTGAGTGAGCCGCTCTTCTTGTGTCGCTGGCACGGCCAAGAGCCACGGTCTAGGGTGCCGCGGTCGCGTACGCCGTGAGTGGGCTGATCAGTGGAGGCGTACGGGTTCTCATTGGAAGGCCGGCGCTTGCGTCCGCAGCGCGATGGCGTCACCCGCCAGCGGGGGTCCCCATGAAGATTCGGCCGATCCGTATCGCCACAGCAGTCGTCTTCGCTGTCGCCTTGAGCTTGCTATTTCCGAACTACGCGCCGGGCGCGCCCGATGACAACCTGGCAGAGAAGGCAAGAGATCTCGAGAACCAGATCGAGGTCAACGGCACCAAGGCTTCTGCGCTGGACGAGCAGGCAAACGTGATCCAGATCCAGCTCGACGCGGCCCAGGCTCAGACCAAGCACCTACGGTCGGTGATCAAGGAGCGAGCGGCGTCGATCTACAAGGTCGCTGGGGCCCGCGGCCCCCTCGACGCCATCAACGCTAAGGACGCCAACGATGTGATGGCCCGCACGAAGTACACCGACGCCGCCACCAAGTATGACGACTCGTTGCTCCATCGAATCAGCAGAACAAGACCTCGCCGCGAAAAAGGACCAGCTCCACAACACTAGGGTTCAATTCGACGCGGCGGCTGCATTCGAGCAGTCGTTGCTCAGCCAGGTGAAGGGTCGCCTCGCGGACCTCGTGAAACAGGAACAGGCCAATCGGGCCGCGATGGCAGCGAATGCCACGCCCAGGACCTCCCGTCTCCCCGACGAGCAGGCGGTGTCGAGCCAGAGCACCAACTGGTCGGGTCCTATCCCGAACGCGTCCGGGGGGGCCGGCGCCGCGGTCGCGTTCGCGCAAGCTCAGGTGGGCAAGCCGTACTGCTACGCAGGCACCGGACCGGACTGCTTCGACTGCTCGGGTCTGACGATGCGGGCGTGGCAGGCCGGCGGTATCTCCCTCCCGCACTCCTCGGGCGCGCAAGGGTCCATGTTCCCCCGCGTTGCCTTGGACCAGCTCCAGCCGGGTGACCTCATCACCACCACCGACACAGGCTGGTCACAGCACGTCGGGATATGGGTCGGCGGTGGTTACATTCACGCCACCCACACCGGCGACTTCGTCCGCTTCGTAGCCGGCGCGGGCTCCGTCGCCGACGCGGTCCGACCCGAGTAGTCGATCTGTCGGTGGCCGTTTAGCACGCGGCGTCACCGAAAGGGTCCGGGTCGTTATCGCCGCCCGGAGGCTGTTGATGAGCCGACGTGCCGGTGTTTGGAATCGTGGCACGTTTCTGAGAGGGGCGTGCGACCACCCGGATCCTCGATCATGAATCGTAGCGAGGTCTTCGATTGGTCGACCGGGAGCACGGGCTCCCCGGGCCGCACGCGGCGGTTGTCGTGATCTGACCAAACCCGGCCACAGACGCGTACGCGCCGTTTACAGAGCGAGCGTTCTTGTATCGGCATACATCCCGGCGGGTCGCGGACCGTACCTAACGGACGGCGGCGACGACCGCGCCCGTTCCTGAGCGCCACACAACACCCGCTTCGGCGAAACCTGCTTCGCTCAACGCTGCAATGTGCCAATGGGCCGGAGGCGAGAACTCTTCGGTCGGATAGTTGTTTCCGAACACTTTCCGCCGCTGCGCGGTGGCGAAGCGGAGCGCTGGATCGCGAGCTGCCTCCTCCCACCAGGCGTCCCAGCCAGGCCGGCCCTGCGCACGGGTCCGACGTTCGCGCTCAACCTCGGCCAGTCCGACGCCGAGGCGGGGCAGCTCGACCAACGGCATCTCTTCGGCGTGTGCGACCACTCCACCTGCGCGGACCAAGCGAGCGAGATCGCGGTATACCCGGGGCACAGCACCCTCCGGAAGCCAATGCAGCGCGGTAGCGGTGAGCACAGCATCGACCTGCGGCTCGAGCACCGCCTCCACCCACGCCGGGTCGAGCAGGTCGGCGTCCACAATCCGCACGCGGTCATCATCGGCGAAGGTCGCCGACGCGATTTGTGAGCAGGACCGGATCAACATCCACAGCGATCGAGCGTGCCGCAGGGAACCGGTCGAGCAGCCGGCAGGTGATCGTGCCAGTACCACAAGCGAGGTCAAGCACGGTTGGTGTTGTGCCCGCGATCGCATCAACGACGTCGAGCAGCGCGCGGATTCGGAGCTCACGATCGGGCACGTAGTCCTCTTCGAGACGGTCCCACGATCGTTGCCACGTCTCGGCCCAGCCGGCGCCGTGAACGAGTGCCACAAAAGGATGCTAGGCCCGCGAAATAAGCCAACAAGGAGCGTCTGCCGCCGGGCTGGACCAGCACCTCCCGAACACGCGAGCCGAACCCAGCCCGCGGCGCCGGAATCCAGCTGTACCTTTCAGCTCCGACCCAATCGGCGTATCTCACCAAGGCGCCCGAGGACCGCTCGTTCGGCGCACGGAAGGGCGGCGCCGGGGAGCAACCCTGAAGCGCACCCGGACGTCCTCGCCGGCGCGGGTACCCTCCCGGAGCGTGATGATCGACGAGGATCTACTCCTCGATGCTGTGTGGGAAGTCAACGAGGCGGGAAAGCGTGCCCGCGCTAACAATGTGCGTCATGCGCTAACCGCAAGATTGCAGACGACGGTGACTATTTCGGCGTCATGGTCGTCGCAGACGAGCTCGTGGAGCTTGAGTCGCGCGGGAACTCAAACGCGCTCCAGCTTTCGACTGGGGCGGCGTTGAGTCGATGCCTAAAACGCGCATCGCGTACGAACTGCCCGGCGAGCAATAGGTAGCCTTACCAATGTCGCTGCAACCGGATTCCAACCGGACGCGGCGACCATGAGCTTGTACGAGGCTGTCGTGTAACGCACGATGGCGACAAGCGCCTCGCCGGCACGTCGCCGTGCTCAAGGTCCACAGCCGTGGCACGCGGCTCGCGAAGGAACACAAGCACAGTCGGCGGCGTATCGACCTGGCTGTCGCCGCGGTGGTGGCCCACGATCGGGCGCGGGACCGCGCCAGCCAGCCGAAGGCCATGATCTACGTGCTCGACTGACCCCGACGAAAGTAGTGCAGTACCCTCCAGGTGCGTGATGATCGACGAGGATGAACTCCTCAAAGCTGTTGTGCGCGTCATCAAGGCGGAAAAGCCTGCCAACGCTGAATGTACGCGCGTTGAGCTAGGGGAGATTGCAGACGACGGTCGCTACTTCGACGTCTGGCTCGTCGGAGACGATCTCGCGGAGCTCGAGTCGCTCGGGAAACTCAACCTCGCTCCCGCTTTCGACTTGGGCGGCAGTGAGTCGACGCCTAAAGCGCGCATCCAGTACGAACTGCCCAGCGAGCAATAGGAAGCATTACCACTGTCGCTGCAACCGGATTGCAACCGGACGCGGCGACAAGGGCTGGAATCAGTTAGGACAAGACCCGCGCGATACCCCGGAAGGCCGCAGGTCAGCCTGTACTGTTCGCCACTCAACATCGCGCACCGGCACAGTCGGCGCCGGATCGACCTTGCGGTCGCCGCGGTTATGGCGCATGACCGGGCCCGCCATCATGCCCAGCAGCGCGCGCCGCGATCTACGTGCTCTCAATGGGAGCGGGGCAGCAGCACCCAGCCACTCTCGGGCAGGGAGAGAGCGACCCGAGAACCGCTGCCCCAACTCGACCATACCGTCACCGTCAAACTGAGCTACTACGCCTTGTTGCCTTTGTTGTTTCTACGGACGTTGCGCTTTTGCTTTTTGCCAGGCGGTCCGCCAGAACCTCCAGCGTCCGTGTATCCCTGCCTGTCCCCCTCGACTTCCGTTTCGCCATGAGGTTCCAACGTACCCGGGCAGATCCGAGTGGACGGGCCGGGACTCAAACGACCACTACCGGTCAGGGCCACGTGTCACCTTGTCCGCGGCGAGCAGGTCGAGATCCTGCCCGACAAAAAACACAGCCTGCAGGAGGCGTACCACGCCGCGCACTCGGCGTTCGAAGAACGCAGGATCGTCAGTGGCTGCTCACCCGATGGCGACTACGCGCTGATTGATAGTGGGAGCGTCATGTATGTCGAAGTTCACGAGGAGTGACAACCCTCTTGGCTTCACACCCTCGACGACCTGAACCGCGCTCTGCGCCACAAGGTCAGGGCGCACGGGGTTCGGCAACCAGACGATTCAACCGGGTCGCCGTGCAATAGCCGCCGTACGATCCATTCCGTGACGGTGGTATGCGATGGTCTGCTGGTCGAGTCCGAGGACGGCGTCCGGGAGTGCGACCAGGGCGATGCGTGCCAAGCGCTCGGATTACGAGGCGACTACGGAACCTATCGCGCCGCGCACGCCGTGTCATTGCAGGTGGGCAGGCCGAGAACAAAGACGAGTACGGAGGCGAGGCCTGACCCTCGCGGCGCGACAGCACTGACGCCGAGCACACGATCCTTTCGTCGCGACCGAAGGCTGGAGGCTGAACTCGTCGGTGCGTGCGTGCGCACGTGCCGCAGCGAGCAACTCGTGATGTTTGTGGCGCGCGATGATCCTGCCGCGGGGTGATGTCGTACAACGCTGTCGAAACCCGCCGCTGCGACAACGCGTGCCCAAGCCCGATCGCGAGCACCGCTGGCCGAATAACTCAGCAGTCTCTTAACGCACGCTGGGGTGCGCCGACGTTCGAGCGCTGGGAGCGGGCGGGCTCCGAAGTGGTAGTTCAGGGTTATCTGCCGCACACCTGGGCCACTGCCCGCGCACGGCAGAGGTTGACAGGGTGCGGGCCGGCGGGGTCGCGATCGCTACGTCGCGAGTTGCGGTTCCCGCCGTTCGACGAGGCGGCGGGCGGCGCGGCCAACACGATCGATATGACCAAGCAGTCGTTCGCGAGCCTGCTCCGCGGTGGATTGGAGCCCTTGGAGGCCGTCCAGGTGCCAGTGACGGATCACGACGGGAACGAGGATCTGGTCGTGGTGGGCTCTGAAGTCGTAGACGCCGGCGTTCGCGATCGCTCGGGCGTGCCGTCCGAAATCGGGGATTCCGGTCCCGGGCATGGCGAAGTGCCGAACTTGCCGCTCGATCGCCGGCACTACCGTCTCCGGGTCGATCGCGAGCGCGACGGACGTCAAGTCTCGGTAGAAGAGATGATGGAGGTTCTCGTCGGCGGCGACGCGGGTCATGATTCGACGGCCGGCCGGATCGGAGAGGAGCCGGCCCGTGTTGTGGTGCGCGACTCGCGTCGCGAGCTCCTGCAATGAGACGTACACGAGCAGGTCGGCCAGGGACGGCGGCTGGGGCACCACACCCGTCGAGACCTGGATCATCCGAGCCCGTTCGAGCGCGACGGGATCGACTGCACGCGTCACGGTGAGGTAGTCCCGAATCACGATCGCGTGGCGCCCCTCCTCGGCGGTCCAGCGCCGAGCCCATGCTCCCCATGCATGGTCATCGCCGAAGAGGCCGGCGACCGTCCGGAAGTAGTGAGGGAGGTTGTCCTCGGTCAAGAGGTTCACGAACAATGCGCTGCGTGCCGCCTCGCTGACGTCGGCGTCGTGCGGCTCCCAGCCCTCGTCGGCGCCGAAATCCCTCCCGCGGCCCCACGGCACGAGCTGGTGAGGGAACCATTCCCGCGCCGAGCCCAGGTGCCGCTCGAGAAGCTCGGCGACCCGGGGTGCCAGCTCAGCCGCGAGCGCCTGCTCGTCCATAGGTCCCCAAACTACCGACTAGTCGGTAGGTGCAGCCAAACGACGCCGACGCTCTCCGCGCGAGCGTGTTTGAACCGCCCCGGCATTCGTGGAGGCTCTGATGTTCCCCGGGTTCTGTGCGCGCGTTACGCCGGGTCGGTTTGCAGTACGTGCAGTAATCAGAGGCGCGGGTGCGGCAGCGCCGACGGCTCATTCTCTCAGTCCCGGCCCGGCTCGTGTCCCAGGAGAGCGCTCACGCAGGCCGTACCCAAGACTCACGAGGACCAGGCTGCCGACCGTTAGGACTCGACAACGGTCACGCTTGAGGCTCCGCGGGGTGAGGGCGACGTAAAGATTCCGCAGATCGAGTTGTGGCACGTCGAAGACGATTGTGTGATCGAACTCAAGTCCCTTTACCAGACGGGTGCGCGACACGAGACGCTGGGCGAGTTTCTTGCCTTCGCGTCGGCCGCGCTCCCGCACGGCAACCGCGGCCTCCGTGAGGGAAGGGTAGGGAGGCGGCCAGCCGCGGCGAGGTCTGAGGGGATCTCTGGGCGGTAGACGACGGTGTCGGGGAAGGAGCAGAGGATGGCGCCCGGCAGCACCCTGAGGCGTGACGCCCGCGCCTGACCCGGCGGCCTCACGCTGCCCCAATTAAGGCGTCGGTCGGGCCGGCCGGGGACGTCGTTATCGCCCGCGGGGGACCCGGTACGGTGCGAGTGCCGCCGCCGAACGCGCAGTAGAAGCGCACCGGCGTGTCGACCCGCTCGAAGGAGTGCTATGAGCAACGAGCAGGACTACCGCGGCGACGCACATGCGTTGCTCGCCGCGGCGGTCGAGGCGACCAGCATCGAGGAAGCCGCCGCGAACAGCCTCGCGATCATCGACCAGGCGGAAGACCCGTCCGAAGTCGCAATCATCCTGGCGAGGGTGTTCGCCGAGTATCTCAAACAGCATGGCGACACCGACTTTGTGCACCAGCTCGGCGTCCACCTCGCCGAGTGGGAATGGAAACGGATGTGAACGAAGCGCACCGTCTACCCGACAGCCCCGCCAGGCTGGGACGTGTTCCGGTCGGCCCCGGCAGCAATCCGCGTGCACGCGCGACAGAGCTCGAAGCGCTCGAGGCCGTCACCGTGCTCTCTGAGGGCGTTACGAGTGCACCTGCCGTGCCGGGCCTCGACTACGCGTTCCTTGAGCTGGACGGCGAGGAGTTCGTCGCCGTCGGCAACGCGAGTCCACGATGATCTTCACGGGGTCGGGCTCAGTACCTATCTGAATAGGCGCCCGAGTCCGCGCCCCGTCATCCTCCCGGCTGCGCGGCGCGCGAGGCGCTTCCCGAGGTCCCCTGACGAGACGAGTCCTCGCCCCAGGGAAGATGACAACCTTTCTTCTACGCATCTTCAGGCCGGCGGTAGGGGTGGCGGTAGGTGCGCCCTCCCTCCGTCGAGTGACACTGCACCCTTCTGACCTGCCCCTCTCTGGTCAACGCGCCTGGTGACTCTCGGGTTCCCGGACCGACGGTCGACTTCCCGGTCTCCGACAGGGGCTCGGTCTGGCGACCGTCCCAGAGCCCCCCGAACCCACCCTTATGCGAAGCCATCTGTCGGGAAAGATGGCAACTGGGCTCGCGCTTCCTAGTTCGCCGGGTGATGACGGACAGAAACATGGCTCGCTCGACTGGCTGGCCGTTCGAATCGTGTGCCAGCGGCCGTGTAGTTGGTCATGTTGTTGATCGCGTCGACGATCTTCTGGCGGGTGAACTCCACACCCGCCGCCTTGAGGCCCTGGTAGAAGAGATCGGCGTTGATCCAGCCCGCGAGCGCGTTCTCGTTCTGGTCGAAGTGGCCCTTCTTCATCCACTTTTGGAACTCCTTTAGGCCTTTGGGCTTCTCCTTCACCTCGAACGGCGTGAAGACCGTCAGCGCGTAGGAGCCTTCGAAGAAGGGGGCGTTCTCCTCGATGAACTTCTGGTTGTACGCGTTGGGCAGGTACTGGATGGCGTCCAGCCCCTGCTTCTTCATCTCCTTGGCCAGGGTGAGTGTCCCGTTGTTGTCCATACAGGTCGCAACGAGATCGACGCCCTTGTCCTTCATCTGCGACACGTCACCGCTCAGGTCCGTCACCCCATAAGCCAGGCTGGTGTCGAGAACCTCGATCTTCGCCGACGGGTACTTCTCGAACGACGCTTGGAGGCTCTTGGCGCAGTCCGCCGACTGCGGGGCCTGGTACGACAGCAAGCCGATCTTCTTGGCCTTCACCTGCTTCGCGAGCCACGGTACGGCCTGGCTCGCGCACGTGAAGCACAGGAACGAGCCCTTCTCGCCGAACAGGTTCGGCGGGAGGTCGGCGTGCGTGACGAAGTCCATTGGTACCCAGTCTCGCGTGGCGGGAGGGCGGGTAGATCGTCTGGGCGGGGGGACGTTGGCGGAGCCGCCGTTACGGTGGGAGTCCGAGGTGGATCATCCGATGTAGATGGCCCAGCCTGAGTCGGGAGGTGGTCGCGAGGAACGGCGCCGCGAGTCTCCGGCACCGATTGGGACGCTCAGGGCGCGGCGAGTCCTGACTGGTGGAGCGCGTCGTCGATGAACCGGTTGATCCCGCGGTCGACGAGATGGCCGACGTGGCTGCCCGCGAACCAGTGGATCTGCGGGTGTCCCCAGTGTTTCCACAATGCTTGGGCCTGCTGAACAGGATCGACGAGGCGGTCGGCGAGGCCGGCGAAGAGGAAGCGACGGCCGTCGGCCGTTTGGGGCTCGAGCAGCAGCGGCGACACCACGCGGTGCACCGCAGTCGCGGTTTCCTTGAGTGCGGCGTAGCTTCGGAGCCGACGCACCTCGGTTGGCGAATTACGCAGGAATAGCTCTGGGAAGTCGACGACCGGGAGCCCGGCGATGACGCAGTCGAGCGGGGTCTCGAGACCGGCGACGAGGGCGGCGACGTAGCCGCCGAGCGAGACGCCGAACAAGCCGATGCCGCGTGGGTTCTGTTGGCGCACCCACGCGATCACGCTGCGGACATCGGACGCGGCCTGCGCGAGTCCGTGGACGTTGTCGAGCACGTCGGCGGTCGGAAACTCGGCGCCGGTGCCGCGTGCCGGGCGCCGGCATCCGTGCAGGGGGAGCACTGGCATCGCGACGTTGAGCCCGAGGTGCCGGTGCAGGTACGCGGCACGGAACAGTCGGAGGTCGATCTCCGGTCGGCCCATCTCGGTGGCGTGTACGCACACGAGCCAGGGCCTCGGGCCGTCGGGGTGACGAAGAACGTAAGCGCGTGCCACGTCGTTGGGGCGATATCCGCGCCAACGGTCGCCGCCGGGCTCGTCGGGATGCGGCTGCCATGCACTCGCGAACCGGAGGCACTCGAGGCGTGTGACGTCGACACGTGTCGGCTCGAGGAGGACGGCGGGCGGTGGGGGCTCCTGGTGGTAGGAGTGTGGGTCGTCGAGCCAGCCCTCGCGCTCATACTGCTCGATCGCCACTTCGGTCTCGGCCTCGATGCGGCGCAGCTCGCTCGGTGATGGGATCCGCCGCAGAAGCGTGAACACCGCGCGGCACAACTCGTCGGTCGCGACGCCGGCGAGGACGGCGAAGCTCGTGGGTGGCGCCGGGATACCGGCGTCCGCGAAGCGGGCTCGGCGTTGCGCGCTCGCCCACGGCGACGCATACCACGCCGTCGTCCACAACGGCGAGACGAGGCCGCGTGCCTTGAGGAGCAGGCCGAGGGCCCCGCCAGGAAACGGGTGCTCGCCGTCCTCTTCGTCCTTCGCGATCGAGTCGTCCACCACCGCCACTGTCATGTGCGATCCCCGGTCGTCAACGACAGGAGAGCGCGATGCGGCGGCGCGGGTGCCAGCACCGTGAAGCTCGCACCGATGTGGCTCACGGCCAGGTAGGCGAACAGCACAACGTTCATCGTACGACCCCTACAGCCGGTCGGCGCGTTGGGCCCAAGCATGGGCTCTGCTGCATCACTACGCTCGACGTCGGTCGCCGCGGGCCCGATACGCGCCGAGCGTGGGTCCGCGGACGAGAAGAGGAGTTGCGGGATGCTCAGACTGGGCGGTCTCGAGGCCGCGTTCCTTTACGCGGAGACACCGGCGTGGCACATGCACGTGTCAGCGGTACTCATCGTCGATCCGTCGACCGCGCCTGGAGGGTTCAGCTTCGACAAGCTCAAGGCGATGACCGTCGAGCGGCTTCCTACCCTGCCGCAGTTTCGGTGGTGCCCGGTCGAGGTGCCCCTGGGGCTCGACCGGCCGGTGTGGGTCGAGGCCGACGACTTCGACCCCGACTTTCACATCCGACGGGTCGCCGTACCCCCGCCGGGGGGTCCCGAGGAGCTGAACGAGCTCGTCAGTCGGCTCATCAGCTACAAGCTCGACCGCACGAAACCGCTGTGGGAGATGTGGGCGATCGAAGGGCTGGCCGACGGCAACGTCGCGGTGCTGACGAAGGTCCATCACTCGATTATCGATGGCGTGTCCGGAGCGGGCCTGGCGGAGATCCTTCTCGACCTCGAGGCCGATGCGACGGCGCGCCCGGCATCGGAGCTGCGTGGTTCGCTGCACCGTCAGCAGAGCCCGAACGCATGGAGGCTCTTTGGGCAGGGCCTGGCGACAGCAGCGTTCACGACGCCGTTCCGCATGATCCGCTACGGCGCCCAGGTTGCTCAACAATCGTTCACGCTGTTGGGACTGCTGCGCAGCGACCGCCCGCCGACCACACCGTTCCAGACGCCACGGACACGGTTCAACGCCCCGATCACGCCCCACCGATCGTTCGCCGCGTCCAGCGTGCCGCTTCAACGAACGAAGGCGCTGAAGCGTGCCTACGAGGTGAAGCTCAACGACGTGGTCCTCGCCCTGTGCGCGGGTGCGCTGCGCCGCTACCTCGAGCACTTCGACGAGCTGCCCGAACAGGCCCTGGTCGCCCAGGTACCGGTGTCACTCCGAGCCGGGGACGACGACCAGGTCGGGACGAAGGTCGGCCCGATGTTCGCGTCACTCGCGACCGATATCGATGACCCCGTGAAGCGCCTCCTGGCGATCCACGAGGACACGACCAGGGCAAAAGAAATGCGCCAAGCGATGTCGGCGCACGGCATTATGGGACTCACCGAGACGACGCCCCCGGGCTTGCTCAGCCTCGCAGCCCGGATGTATACGGCCTCGGGGCTCGAGCAGCACGGTCCACCGATCTACAACGTCATCATCTCGAACGTGCCCGGTCCTCAGTTCCCGCTCTACATGGCCGGCGCCCGGCTCATGGCGCTGCAGCCGATGGGACCGCTGATTCTCGGTGCCGGCTTGAACGTCACCGTGATCAGCTACTGCGGATCACTCGACTTCGGCTTCCTCACCTGCCCGGAGACCGTGCCCGAAACCGACTTCATCGCCCAAGGCATTCCACTCGCGCTCGAGGAACTCGAGCGCAGCGCCGGGCTCACGGCCGCGCCTGACCAGCACGAGGCTGCCCACGACTGAGTCGCCTCACGTCGGCGTACCGCCGTCGCGTCAACCACGACAGAGGAGATACGACGCTGGCCACGATGTAGCGGTCCCAGTCGAAACCCGGTGATTCGTTCGGCTCGATCTCCACCAACGAGGGCCTCTGCCAGGAGCACTCGCACGATTCCTGGTACGACGTCCTCGGTCAGGCGTAGGTCTCGGATCGCTTCGAACGGGTTTGGGATCCTGGCCATGAATGCCATATCACCGAGAGGGTTTGCCTCGCCGACCAGCGCCAGCGCCGCTCGCCCCCGTTGTTGCAAATCGACGACGATGCCCCTAATCCCTCAGGCGCTTTGACCGACCGAGAGTCGAGTGAAAGCAGCGTTCTCGCTGACCCGCGGTTTTGGAACTCTCCAGCCGATCCTCGGCTGACTCGCGATCTACGTGATCGTGAAACCCGCTGACCCTCGGTTCGGGCGATCGTGAGCTGGGATGACTCTCAGCTCCTTCATCCGCTGATCGATTCTCTCGTCCCGCGCGATGCATCGTTCAGTCCATGACGGCTACCGCCCGCGCATATCCCGATGCCCACTTCGCGCCAACCAACTGCACGGCGTTCAGAAGGTCTGCGAGAAGCTTAGGAGTGCATACGCCTGCGCTCGATCCAGCTCGACGAGACTATGCGCGTGTTCATTTCGAACGAACTTGAAGGCCGTACGCAGCTCACATCTGAGCCCTTTTAGGGACGCAGGGATGTATCTGTTGGTCGAACTCAATACATCGATGAAGTGGTCGACCAGCCTCAAGCCATAGAACCGCGAGTTAGACGGCCACGGCGAAGAGTCGCCATTCGTCGGGGACACCCTTGAGTACGTGTGCTCCCCGGTCGGCGAAGGCGAGGCCCGAGCCTGCGACGAGGTCTTTGACCGTGCTCGAAACTAGGACTTCTCCCGCACCCGCGAGTGTCGCGACGCGTGCTGCGATGTGCACGGCGATCCCGCCGACGTCGTCGTTCATGAGTTCGCACTCGCCGGTGTGCAGACCGGCGCGCGTTTCGAGACCAAGACCGCGCGACTCGTCCACAATCGCCTGTGCGCACTGGATCGCTCGCGCCGGTCCGTCGAAGGTGGCGAGGAACCCGTCGCCCATCGTCTTGACCTCACGTCCGCGGAATCGCTCGAGCTGGCGGCGCACCTGCGCATGGTGTGACTCGAGCAGGTAGCGCCATTGTGTGTCGCCGAGCTCGACCGCGTGCTCGGTCGAGCCGACCAAGTCGGTGAACAGCACCGTGGCGAGCACGCGGTCAGGCTCGGGTCCGCGGCGTAGCCCAGTCAGGAACTCCTCGATCTCGTCAAGGATGGCGTCGGCGTCGCCAGTGAAATAGAAGTGGTCGGGTCCGTCGAGCTCGACCAGCTTCGCCCCTGGGATGTGTACGGCGAGATAGCGGCCCATCTCGACGTTGATCATGCGGTCGTCGCGGCGGTGCAGCACGAGCGTGGGGACACTGACGGTTCCCAGCACATCCCGGATGTCGATATCCGGGTAGAGCGCGAGAAGGCTGCGCGCCATCCCCGGGCTGGCGGCGGCACGCTGCAAACGCGCCCACCACGCGCGCAGACGAACGTCGCTGGCTCGACTCGGCGCCCATGCGCCCAGTCCCACGCCGTCGCCCCAGCGGGCATCAACCATCTCCAGGAGCCGGGCATGGTCTTCAGCGCTGACGCCGCACGGGTAATCAGACGCCCAGAGCACCCGCGGGTAGGCGCCATAGAGAACAAGCGCACGCGTGCGTTCGGGATGCGTGGCCGCGAACAGGGTGGCCATGGCACCACCCTCCGAGATGCCGAACACGTCGGCCCGTTCGGAACCGGCGGCATCCATGACGGCCCGGAGGTCATCGACGTTCTCCTCGAGCGTAGGAGCATGCGGCACTGGGTCGGAGAGGCCCGTCCCACGCTTGTCGAACGAGATCACCCGCCGGAACGTCGCGAGCCGATCGCTGAAATGGGCGACGGAGGGCTCCTCTCGCGCGACCTCCAGATGGGAGATGAACCCCGGGGCGCACACGAGATCCGGCCCATCGCCATAAGCCGCGTAGGCGATGCTCAGGTCGCCGCTCTTCGCGTAGCGAATCTCAGGCGCCATGGCCACTGCCCTCCTCGTCTCCGACGACCATTCTGCTCTCATCGAATCCCATCCGGAATCCTCCGGTGCCACGGATGCCTAGCACCCTGCGCTCGCGAAGACTGGCGCGTCAGATTGCCCGGTCGAGCGCCGGCGGCACACAGATCGATGCCAGATGCCTCCGACGAGAGAGCGCCAGAACCGGCGATCCGTATGACACCGAGTGTCGGTGCGGTGTGCTATCCGGATGCTGTTGCGTTGAGGAATTTCGCGGCGATGGGCGCGGCGATGGTTCCTCCGATTCCGCCGCCGGTCACGATTACCGCAACGGCGAGGTCGCCGCGGTAGCCGATGAACCAGGCGTGGGTTTGGGGCGGGTTGGCGGTGCCGTACTCTGCGGTACCGGTCTTGCCGTGAGTTCCGGCCGGGAGGCCGGCACCTGCTGCGGTGCCGTTTGTGACGACGGCAGCCATCATGGTTTGCAGCCCGGAGGCGACGTTCGGGTCCAGGGGTTGGGCTGGTTTGGTGTCGTCGGCTGCGCCGCCTACCAGGCGGGGCTCGTGAAGGCTTCCGGCGTCGACCGCGGCGGCCACGGTGGCCATGGCGAGCGGCGAGACGACCACGTTGGCCTGCCCGATGGCGGTCGCGCCGCGTTCGGCGTCGGAGGTGGGCGTGGGAACAGCGCCGCCGAAGGCGTTGAGGCCCAGCCGGGGGGTCACGCCGAGGCCGAAGTGCTGGGCCGTGGCAGTGAAGCTCGGGTTGGGGAGATTCGTGGCCAAGCCGATGAACGCAGCGTTGCAGGACCGGGCGAATGCCTCCCCGAGACTCAATGATGTCGCGGCTTCTCCTTCGAAGTTGTGGAAGGTTTGGCCGCCGACGGTGATGGTCTGTGGGCAGCTGGCCGGGCTCGACGGGGTGAGTCCGTGTTCGAGGAGGTCGGCCGTTGTGACGACCTTGAACGTCGATCCGGGTGGGTACTGGCCGGTGAGTGCGATATCGGGCGATTGGCTGGTGGGGCTGCTCACCGCGGCGACGACCTCCCCCGTCGACGCGCGCATGGCCACGAGCGCAGCTGACTGGGGAACCCCGTTGAGCGCTTGTTCGCCTGCCCCTTGGACGGCCGGGTCGATGGTGGTCTGGAGAGGCGCTCCGGTTTTGGCGCTGAAGCTTGCGAGGGTTGACGCGACGTTCCCGGCAGGATCGACGACTTGGATGCTTCCGCCGGGGCGGCCGGCGAGTTGGTGCTCGTAGGCCTCCTCGATGCCGGTCTGGCCGACGGTGTTGTTTGCCTGGTAGGGCGCGCCGAGCTTGCCGAGTTCCTCGGCGGTGATTGGTCCGACCGAGCCGACGACGTGAACGGAGAGGTCGGGCGTGATGGCTTGTCGCGAGGCGTGGGTTTGGAACACCGTGCCCGGGATCGGGTACAGCGTCGGCCTGAGCTGCTGGTACTGGGCCTCAGGTAGATCGAACACGGGGACGAACCACTGCGGGTGTGCGGCCGCGGTACCGAGGCCGGCCGAGACCTGGGCGGGCGTAGCACCCGCTCCTTCCAGCGCGCTCGTCAGCGAACCAGCATCGGTGATGCGGCTTCCTTGAACGCCGACGGTGACCATTGGTGCCGCCACCGTCAACGATGTGCCACCTGCCCCGAGGATGGGCGCCCGATCGGGCCACTGGACCTTCGTCACGAGGTGGCTGCCCGGTTGCAGCGAAGTGTCGATCGACTGCGGCGACCAGTCGACGCGCCATCGCCCACCACGCTGGGTCAGCTTGAGCACCCCCCGCGCTGTCCAGGCTCCGAAGGTACCAAGGACAAAGTGATTTCGGAGCGGGACGGTGGCCTGGCGTCCTTTCTGGGTGGCTCGTCCAGCGACGTAGTCGGCGTGCCTGATCCCCAGGTCAGTGACCACCGCGCGGTTGAACGCCACGAAATCCGCTGGCGGCCGATCCACGAGCTTCGCCATGGCGCGATAGTCCCGATGACGCCAAGCACTCAGATACGCGTTCACCACCCCGGACACAGCATTCCCACCGCCGGAGGTACACGCGGGAAGAAACGACCCGAAGCACAGCGCGGCGAGCGCACAAACAAGCCAGCGAACACGCTTCATTCGGCACTTCGCAAGCGACGACATCATGCCCGCCCTGCGCGATCGCGTCCTTCAGGTTTCGCTTGCTAGCGGCGCGAGCCTACCCTTAACGGAAGCTTCTGCTACTCCGTGTCCACGGCCTCGACATTCAAGTTGGGTCTTTCGAGATGGTGTTCGAGGCGATCGGGGCGGCGTAGTTGCCGCCGGGGTAAGCGCGCCCGGTGTTGTCTTGTTGCTTCGTCGTCTGCGACGTTGCCCCTTCCGGTAGGGGAAGGATCGCAACGAACTCGTCGAACAGCACCCGGGCGGGTGAGTCGACAGTCTTCGTGCGCGGACCGCAGTCCGAAGCACTAGCCCACGACTTGTAGTCGGTGCCTCCACAGATCGTCGGTTCGGGCGCAATCGAAGTCGTTGCTTTGAGCGTGATTGTGTGCGTTCTGGGCCCCTGGTTGTCATTCAGATCGGTGAGGGCTCTGTTGCATTGGCGCAGGGTGACGGTGGGCGGTGAATGTGGCGGATGGTCTCTCGCGGTTCTCGTCCGGTATCCGCAGTCCCGAGTTCGGCGTTTGCTGGGTTCCGGTTCCCTCCCGAGGTCATCGTCCTGGCGGTGAGTTGGTATCTGCGGTTCGGGCTCTCATACCGCGACGTGGAGGAGCTGCTCGCCGAACGTGGGATTGAGGTCGACCACGTCACCGTGTACCGGTGGGTGCAGCGCTTCACCCTGCTGCTCGCTGGTGCGGCCCGGCCGTGCCGCCACGCCGTTGGTGATCGTTGGTACGTGGACGAGACCTACGTGAAAGTCGCGGGCCGGTGGCGGTACGTCTATCGGGCGATCGACCAGCACGGCCAGGTCATCGACGCGTCCGTCTCACCACGACGCGACATGCAGGCGGCGCGGCGCTTCTTCGCCGCGGCGCTCGGTAGCCATGGGCAGCCAACTGAGGTCGTGACCGACCGAGCCTGGACACTCGTCGCGGTCGTCGATGAGCTCATGCCGGGCGCGTTCCACAACACCGAGCAGTACGCGAACAATCGGATCGAGTCAGACCACGGCCGGCTCAAGTCCCGCCTTCGTCCGATGCGCGGCCTCGAACGCGACCACACCGCACGCGTGATCGTGCGCGGCCACGCCTTCATGCAGAACGTGCGGCGAGGCCACTACGAACTCGGGGTCGAAGCCAATCCACGCCGTCGAGTCGCGGCCGCCATCACCCAGCTCGCCCGAGCGATCTGAACGGAAACGGACCGCAGCTCCGTCTCACGCGACCCGAACCAATCAACGCAACAGAGCCTCCGCAAGGCGCTCGCCGACGCTGTACGCAAGGGCCGAGTGAACCGGAACGTCGCGACGCTCGCCGACCCTCCCAAGCTCGACACGCGCGGCCACCAGGAGCTCCGCTACTGGACGGGGGCGCAGCTGCGAGCGTTCCTCGAGCAGAACGAGGGCCACCGCCACTGGCCGGCGTGGTTCGTCTCGGCGTTCACCGCGCTGCGCCGCGGTGAGCTCCTCGGGTTGCGCTGGCGGGACGTCGACCTCGACGCGAAGCGCCTCGCAGTGCGACAGACGCTCCTGTCGGTCGAGTACCGGCTCGAGACCTCATCCGGGAAGACGGAGAACGCCGTGCGCACCATCGACCTCGATGACCGCACTGTCGCCGTGCTGCGGGCGCACCGGGCTGGCCAGCTCGAGGAACGGCTGCTCGTCGGTACCGCCTATGACGACCGGGATCTAGTGTTCGCTCACCCGGACGGTCGGCCGATCCACCCCGACGTCTTCTCGCAGACCTTCGAGCGGCGCGTCGCCGGTGCCGACCTGCCCAGGATCCGCCTCCACGATCTCAGGCACACCCACGCCACGCTCATGCTCGCCGGCGGCGTCCCGGTCAAGGTCGTCAGCGAGCGCCTCGGGCACGCGACGGTCGGGTTCACCATGGGTGTGTACCAGCACGTTATGCCCGGGATGCAAGCGGAAGCGGCCGAGAAGCTCGGAGCGCTTGTGTTCGGCAGCTGAGCTCAAGCGTTGGTCGTGGTGGGCGTGAACGCCGTGCCGATCTGTGAGGCCTTTACTCCTTCGTACACCGGCCAAGCGCCAAGGGCGATGTACTTGTTCCAGAGCCGCCAGATGATCTGCCATTGCTCACCGCGCGGGTCGACGACCTCGACCGGCAGACCTGCCTCCTTCGCAGCCGCAGCGCCAAAGATCGCGGCATGGCTTACGGGCAGGTCGATCAATTTCTCTCGGACCCGCGACTTGATTTCGTCGGTCTCGTCTCCTGCTCGATCAGGATTGCTCGCCAAAGCTTCCTCGACGAGGTCGCTTGAGCGCTCAAGTGCTGAGCGTGCCTGCTGCACCATCAGGCCGCTTACGTCGCTCAATAGCGCCACATAGAGGGGGTAGGTCTCAGGGGCAGCCTGGATGCGTTCCTCTGCATTTTCAACGGCTGCGATGATGTCCTTGGCAGAGGAGAGACCTCCGGGAAGCTGAAACTGCGGATCGACGGGACCAAGGTCACTAGTGGGACCCATCAGAATGTGGTGAGCACCCATCGCTAAGACTGTGCCCGCGCTCTTCGCCTGATCCGGGACGATCACGGTGAGTTCGCGGCACCGCGCTTGGGCAGATCTAACCAGTCGGACGGCGGTCTCTCCATCACCTCCGGGCGAGAAGAGCACGAGATGGAGATCTTGGTCAGGGTCGGCGTTGTAGATCAGCTCCTCGAACGGAGCCACGCTCGCCGGGAAAATCGCGTCGAGCATGACCGCGAGTCGACAGTCGTAGCGCTCCTCGTACGCCCCGATGAGCTGTTGCCGGTCGTACCGAGCAGCGTGCTGCGCGTGGAAGAGCGGACTTTGCTCAGGAAGATCGAGTGGATCCGCCACCGACAAACCTGCGCGACGTGAAGACCGCAGGCTTACCGCGACGCAGTTCCTTCGCGGTCTCCCGAACCTCCCTCGCCCTCTCGATCCGGGTGGCCACTTCCGACTCCGATCGTTGATCAGCCCTGCCCGCAGTCGAGGTAGGCGCGGATGCAGCATGAAATGCCTTCATATCCGTCACCTCCATCACCTTCATGCTACGGCCTTTGTACCTCGGGGGTACGACGCCATCACTGACCCTCGCCTCGGCGCGCCGACCAACACCCGCGACGCCCGTTCGCACCGAGCCGGTGGAACGAGCCGGTGGAACTGTGGAACAAGAAAGGGGCGCCGATTTCTCGGCGCCCCTTCTGACGTGCTCTTTCGATGGTGGCGGGGGCGGGATTTGAACCCGCGACCTTCGGGTTATGAGCCCGACGAGCTACCAGACTGCTCCACCCCGCGTCGCAACCCCCAGGATACCAGAGGGCCTCTGACCTGCGGCAGGGCGGTAGGAGCAGAGAAGGCAGTCGCTTTGCGATGATGGGCCTATGGACATCATCGACCGGTACGAACGTGCCGCCGACGGCTTCACCGCCCGCCTCGACGCCGTCGGCGACGACCAGTGGGCGAGCCCCACGCCCTGCACCGACTGGGACGTGCGCCGGCTGGTGGACCACGTGATCGAGGTGCAGCGCGCGATCCCCGAAGGGCTCGGCACGGCCGTTACCGACGGCGCCGATCCGCAGGCGACCTGGAACGCGGTCCGGGACGGCGCGATGGCCGTGCTGCGGAAGCCGGGCGTGCTCGAGCAAACGATGCCGGGCCGGAGCGGAAAGGTGCCGGTCGAGATGTCGCTCGGCATTCGCCTGGGAGACCTCCTCGTGCACACGTGGGATCTCGCGCGCGCCACGGGCGGCGACGAGCGTCTCGACGCTGACACGGCCGCGATCGTGCTCGAGCGCATGAAGCCGAACGACGAGATCCTGCGCAGCTCGGGGACCTTCGGGCCGAAGCTCGAGCCACCGCCGGACGCCGACGCAGCGGTCGAGCTGCTCTGCTTCACGGGCCGGCGGCCCTGATGGCAGACATCACCGCGCTCCTCGCGCACGTCGTGTCGTCCGAGCACGTCCTGACCGGCGACGCGGTCGGCGACGACTACGGCCACGACGAGGCGCTCACCGCGACGCCGGAGACGCCGGCGTTCGTCGTACGGCCAGGCAACACCGAAGAAACTGCCGCGGTGCTGCGCATCGCCAGCGAATACAGCATCCCGGTCACGGCGCGCGGCAGTGGGACCGGCCTCTCGGGTGCGGCGGTCCCCCGCGCCGGCGGCATGGTCGTGTCGTTCGAGCGGATGAACGAGATCGTCGAGATCGACACGAGCAACCACGTCGCCGTCGTCCAGCCGGGCGTCACGCTCGACCAACTCGACGAGGTGACCGCCGCGCACAAGCTCGTGTACCCCGTCTATCCCGGTGAGTACAGCTCGAGTCTCGGCGGCAACGTCGCCACCAACGCGGGCGGCATGCGCGCGGTCAAGTACGGCGTCACCCGGCATCAAGTGCTCGGGCTCGAGGCCGTGCTCGCCAACGGCGACGTCATCCGCACCGGCGGCAAGTTCGTGAAGGCCACGACCGGCTACGACCTCACCCAGCTCGTCATCGGGTCGGAGGGCTCCCTCGCGCTCGTCACCGAGGCGATCCTCAAGCTGTATCCGCGGCCCGAGCACCAGGCGACCGTGCTCGCGCCGTTCCCCGTGCTCGAGGACGTAACGCGGGCCGTTCCCGCCATCGTCGGCAGCGGGATCGGACCGCTCATCCTCGAGTACATCGACACACTCACCATGGCGGCGATCACGGCGCACGTCGGCCTGGACCTCGGCATACCGCCCGACATCAAGGACCACGCCCTGGCGTACCTCGTCGTAATGATGGAGAACATCCACGCCGACCGGCTCGACGAGGACGTCCAAGCGCTCGGCGAGCAGCTCGCCGGGCTCGGCGCCCTCGACGTGTACGTCCTCCCGGCGCAGGCGGCCGCGCAGCTGATCGATGCGCGCGAGAAGGCGTTCTGGGTGGCCAAGGCCAACAACGCCGACGACATCGTCGACGTCGTCGTGCCGCGTTCGTCCGTCCCCGAGTTCATGGCCAAGGTCGGCGAGCTCGGCCAGACCTACCAGTCGCTGATCGCCGGGTGCGGGCACGCCGGCGACGGCAACGTCCACCTTTCGGTGTTCCAGCCCGACCCCGAGCAGCGCTACAAGGTCATGCGCGGGCTGTTCGAGGCGGGGATGGCGCTGGGCGGTGCCATCTCGGGTGAGCACGGGATAGGTAAGGAGAAGAAGCGCTACTACCTCGAGCTCGAGGACCCGACAAAGATCGAGCTGATGCGCCGCATCAAGGCGGCGTTCGACCCCAGCGGCATCCTCAACCCGGGCACCCTCTTCGACTGACCAGGAGGCTTCGATGAACGGCGCGCAGGCGCTCATCCGGACGCTCGTCGGCGCCGGCGTGGAGGTGTGCTTCACGAATCCGGGAACGTCGGAGATGCACTTCGTGGCCGCGCTCGACTCCGTGCCCGAGATGCGCAGCACGCTCGGCCTTTTCGAAGGCGTGGTCACGGGCGCCGCCGACGGGTACGGCCGCATGGCCGACAAGCCGGCGGCGACGCTGCTGCACCTCGGCCCCGGTCTCGGCAACGGGCTCGCCAACCTGCACAACGCCCGACGCGCGCGTACGCCGCTCGTGAACGTCGTCGGTGACCACGCCACCTACCACAAGCAGCACGACGCGCCGCTGGAGTCCGACATCGAGAGCGTGGCGCGGACCGTTTCGGGATGGATGCGGTCATCGCAGCGGACGGGCGACGTCGCTCGCGACGCCGCCGAGGCCGTGGCGGCGGCCATGGGACCGCCCGGGCAGGTAGCGACACTCATCCTTCCTGCGGACGTGTCATGGGGCGAAGGCGCCGAGAGTGCAAGGCCCAAGCCGCCGGCAGCGCGCGCCGCCGTCGCTGACGATGTGGTGGACGCCGTCGCCAAGGTGTTGGTGTCGGGCGAACCGTGCGCGCTCCTCGTCGGCGGCAGCGTGACGCGTGAGCCCGGCCTCCTGGCCGCGAGCCGCGTCGCCAACGCGACCGGCGCCAAGCTGCTCGGCGAGACCTTCCCCGCGCGGCTCGAGCGCGGCGCGGGACGTCCCCCGCTGGAGCGGCTCGGCTACCTGGCCGAGTTCATGACCGCGCAGCTGTCGGGCATGCGCCATCTCGTGCTCGTCGACGCCAAGGCGCCCGTGTCGTTCTTCGCGTACCCCGGCAAGCCCAGCTACCTCGTGCCCGACGGCTGCGACGTGCACGTGCTGGCCGAGGGCGCCGACGACGCTATCGGCGCGCTCGAGCAGCTTGCCGAGGTCGTCGGAGATGCCGAGCCCACGCTGCAGCCGCAGCAACGGCCTGACCTGCCGACAGGTGAGCTGACGGGTGAGGCGGTCGCGAACGCCGTCGGCGCGCTGCTCCCCGAGAACGCGATCATCTCCGACGAAGCGAACACGGCGGGATTGTGGGTGGCGGCGGCCACGGCGGGGGCGCCGCCCCATGACTTGCTGACGCTGACCGGTGGCGCGATCGGCCAGGGCCTGCCGGCTGCGACCGGCGCGGCGGTCGCGTGCCCCGATCGCAAGGTCGTGTGCCTCGAGGCCGACGGCAGCGCGATGTACACGCTGCAGGCGCTCTGGACGCAGGCACGCGAGGGCCTCGACGTCACGACGGTGATCTTCAACAACCGGTCGTACGCCATCCTCAATCTCGAGCTCAGCCGCGTCGGCGCGGAGTCGCCCGGCCCCAAGGCGCTCGACATGCTCGACCTCTCGCGTCCCGACCTGGATTTCGCCGCCCTCGCGAAAGGCATGGGCGTCGAGGCGACGCGCGCGACGACCGCCGACGAGGTCGTCAGCGCGCTCGTGCGCGGGCTCGCCTCACCAGGCCCGTACCTCGTCGACGCGGTGCTTCCCGCGCGGCTCTAAGTCTCGAACGACCAGCGCGTGGGCGACCCGTCGAAGTCGTCCTCGGTGAGGCTGAACGCCCACGTCGGTGCGAGCCGGAACGTCGTGTTCACGTCGGGATCGAGGAAGTCGACGGTGAACTCGGTGCGGTACTTCTCGTTCTCGAGCCCGATGAAGCGCGCCAGCGCATCGTTGTCCGTGACGACCGCGGCCACGCCCTCGATGACGACCGGCTCCCATGCCTTGTCGGTGGCGACCGAGCATCGCGGTTCTGCGGTCAGGTTCCGCGCCTTGCTCGACCCTTTGCTGCTGCTGAACCACAGCGCGCCGCCGTCCCACACGCCCCAGACGGGCATCAGGTGCGGCCGCCCGTCGGCACGAACGGTGGCCAGCCAGTAGTCGTGGGACGTGGTGAGCCGCTCCTCGGCCCACGACCAGGGCAGCAACCCGCGGCCCTCCGCCGCTCCCTTCGTGCCGTACCCCGGCATGTACGGCCGGCTCGGCGTGGGCGTTCCCACACTGACCTCCTGTGCGAACAGGTGTTCGACGACGGTAAACTCGGCGTTCCATGACCGTGTACCAGACCTCCATCCTCGGCGCCGGTGAGCCTGCGATCGAGCCCGCCGCGACGTTCGAGCGCATGTGGCTCGACGACCAATCGTGGGTCGACGTCGCGCGCGGCTGGCTGCACGGCACTGACACGCTCCTCGACGTTCTGATCGACGACGTCCCGTGGCACCAGGGTCGGCGGTGGATGTTCGACCGGATGGTCGACGACCCGCGCTTGGCGCACTGGTACCAGACCGCCGACAAACTTCCGCACCCGGCGCTGCCGCAGTTGCGGAGCTCGCTCGAGGCTCAGTACGGCGTCGAGTTCGGCGGGCTCGGCCTCAACTACTACCGCGATGGGCGTGACAGCGTCGCGTTCCATCGCGACCGCGAACTACGCAAGCTCGACGACACGCTGATCGCCATCGTCACGCTCGGCGCGCAGCGCCCGTTCCTGATCCGGCCCCGTGGCCGCGGTCGCTCCCGCGACATCTCCCCCGCCGGGGGCGACCTCCTTGTGATGGGCGGGCGTACGCAGCGCGAGTGGGAGCACGGCGTTCCCAAGGTCAAGCGCGCCGGGCCGCGCATCTCGGCGACGTGGCGCTGGTCGTCACAGAAAGGCGCGGTCGAGCGCCTGTAGTTCGCCTGGCGAACATCGGCGTACGCTCTTGCCGTGCGCCAGGCCATGACTCCCGACCAGTTCGCGGACCTGGTTGGCTGGGTCTCGCCGGAGGACGTCGAGACGTACCGTGCGCACGGCCTGCTCGACCCCGAGAACGACGGGCTGCTCGACGACCTCGACCTTGTCCGTCTGCACGTGCTTCGCCACCAGCTCGACCACCGCGGGCACGACGTCGAGAGCCTGGCCGCCGCCGTCCGCGAGGGGCAGGTCGAGTCGATGTTCGGGGCGCGACTGTTCGAAGCCGGTACTCCTCTCGAATTCGACGACGCGGCGGCCAAAGCGGGAGTCGAGCCGGACCAGCTCCGGCAACTGTTGTCCGCGCTCGGCTTCTCCTCGACCGGCCTGCGCGACTCCGACGTGGAGATCCTCGACGTGCTCAAGACGGCACGCGACGCAGGGCTCCCGTGGGAAGCGATGCTGGGCATGACTCGCGTCCTGGGCGACTCGCTGCGCCGCATCGCCGAAACCGAGATCCGAATCGTCCACGTGTACATCCACGAGCGGCTTCTCGCAGAGGGCGCCTCGGAGGATGAGGTCGAAGAGCTCATCTTCGGCATCGAGCAGAACCTCGCACCGCTGATGGACCCGCTGCTCCAGCGGCTGCACCGCGACTACCTGCTCGACGCATCCGTGCAGGACGCCTTCGCCCATCTCGCCGCATCCGAGAGCCAGCCAGGGGAGCTCGGATCCGTCGACGCAACGATCGCGTTCATCGACATCGCCTCGTTCACGGCGCTCGCCGAAGCCAGCGGCGACGACATCGCGGCTCGTGTGCTCGACCGGATCGATGCCATCGTGCGAGCGCTACTCGTCGAGCACGACGGCAAGCTCGTCAAGCAGGTTGGCGACGGCTTCATGCTCGCGTTCCGCGATCCCGCCGCGGCAGTCGAGTTCGCAGTCGCGACGCAAGCTGAGATCGCACAAGATCCCGATCTGCCTGCGATCCGAGTCGGCATCAACTCCGGTCCCGCTCTGTACAGGACGGGCGACTACCTCGGGGGTGCCGTCAACGTCGCGTCACGCGTCGTGAGCTCGGCCATGCCCGACCAGATCCTGTGCACCGAGCCGGTCGCGAAGGCCGCAGAGAAAGCGGGAGTACCCGTCGAGGAGGTCGGAGTCCGAATGCTGCGCGGCGTCGACGACCCTCTCCCCCTCTACCGAGTTACGCCCGCGTAATAGCGCTCAGCGGCCCTTCCACTTCGGCCGGCGGCGCTCGCGCGCCGCGACCATGCCCTCGGTGGCGTCTTCGGTATTGGCGGCCACGCGCCGCATCGTTTCGCCGAAACGCACCGCCTCCGTCCACGGCAGGTACCTGCCACGCGCCGCGACCTCCTTCGTCGCCCGGGCCGCGAGCGGCGCGGCCTGCAGCAAACGGTCGGCAAGCGCGCGCGCCTCGGCCATGAGCTCGTGGCGCGGCACGACTTTCCACGCGAGACCGATCTCGTGCGCGTGTGACGCGTCGAATCGGTCGCCGGTGAGCAGCAGCTCCATCGCGTTCGACCAGCCGACGCGGTCGGGGAAGCGCAGCGCGCCGACGATCGTCGGCACGCCCAGCCGAACCTCGGGGAAGCCGAACTGCGCGTCGTCGGCGGCGATGACGAAGTCGCATCGGGTGACGAGCGTGAGCCCGTAGCCGAGGCAGTGGCCGTTCACCGCCGCGATCGTCGGCTTCCAGACCTCGAGCCCGCTCTCGTACGAGTTGATCGTGGGGACCTCCCAGAACGACCCGGGCCAGGTGCCCGCCGAGCCGCCGGGCTCCTTCATGTCGGCGCCGGCACAGAACGAATCGCCGGCGCCGGTGACGATGCCGATCCAGGCGTCCTCGTCGTCGCGGAACCGCTCCCACGCGGCGTTGAGGTCCTGGCGCAGCTCGGCATTGATCGCGTTGCGCGCGTCGGGTCGGTTGTAGGTGATCGTTGCGACGTGGCCCTCTCGGTCGTAGAGAACAGTGCCGGCCACGCCGTCCTTGCTAACCCAGTTCGACGAGCCGGGCCAGCCCGATGGCGCGCAGCGCGTCTTGCAGACGTGCGGTCACGATCGGCAGACGGTCGAAGAGCAGGATCACCCCGAACACGGCCAGCAGCGCCGCCGAAACCAGTGTGATCGAACGCGAGTGGCGCTTGAACCAGTTGAGGGCAGGGCCGAAGCGGCCCACGCCCAGCCCGACGAGCAGGAACGGCAGCCCGAGGCCGAGGGAGTAGGCAACCAGCAGGGACGCTCCGCGCGCCGTCTCCCCCTGCGCCGACGCCACGGCCAGCACGGACGCCAGCACCGGCCCGATGCAAGGCGTCCAGCCCAAGCCGAAGGCGGCGCCGGCGACGGGAGCGGCGAACGGTCCGAATCGCTCGAGGTGCGGGTGGAAGCGGAACTCCTGGTACAGACGCGGGGTTGTGAGCAGCTGCGACCCGGCGAGATAGAGCGCCATGAGCAGCACCAGCGCGCCCGACACGCGGGTGAGCGTCTCCTGGTTGCGGAACACCACATCACTCACCGACCAGGTGGTGAGGAACAACGCGACGAACACGAACGTGAAGCCGAGGACGAACAGGCCAGTGTTGACGGCGATGTGCGCGAGCCGGCGCGCGTCGGGCTCTTCGAGCTCGCCGAACGTCAGCCCGGTGACCAGGCTGAGGTAGCCGGGCACGATCGGCAGCACACACGGTGACAGGAACGAGATGATCCCGCCGCCGAAGGCGACGAGCACGTTCACATTCGATGCGGAGACTCCGAACACGAGCCCGAATCGTACGAGCCGTCGACGCCGCCCGACTCACCGGGTCGCGATCAGGGCCAGCCCGACGAGGCCCAGCGCGAGGCCGGCGAGTCGCTGCCTGCCGATGCGCTCCTGCAGGACGAACCGGGCGAGCACCACGGTCATCGCGGGATACAGGGATGCCACGGGTGCCACGAGCGAGATGAGGCCGCGCCGGACGGCGAGGAGAATGAGCGCGTTCGCGCCCACGTCGAAGAGGCCGGAGCCCACGACGGGTGCGACGTTGGAACGCTCGAGGCGCGAGAAGCCGCCGAGCGCGATGCCGACGACCGCGAGGACGGGTACCGACGCGCACCGGGCGATGAACACGGGCCACATTCCCGAGCCGCTCGTGATGGCCGCCTCGGTGAGCAGGATGAACACGACGCCGAACCCGAGCCCGGCACCCGCGCCGAACAACAGCTCCCAGCGCGGCGACACGGCGCGAGTGGGATCCTGTTCGGCCCCGCGTCCGACCATCACGACGGCGACGAGGGCCAGGCCGACACCGGCGAGCGCGATTGCGGAGGGACGCTCCCCGCGGATGAGGCCCCACGCGACCGGGAGGACACCGCCGCCGATCGCGCTGAGCGGCGCGACGACGCTCATGCGCCCGAGAGCGAGCCCGCGGAACAGCAATCCGAGCGCCATGATCCCGACGACGCCGGCCGCTGCGGAGAGCACGAACACGTGCGCGGCGGGCACCGCGTCCCCCAGCGCAAGGACGAGACCAGCGGCCACGACGAGCCCGACGGTCTGCGTCCAGAACAGGACGGTGACCGTCGTGAGCCGCTTGGCCGAGATGCCGCCGAGGAAGTCCCCGGTGCCGTAGGCGAGCGCGACCAGCGCCCCCAGCGCGATCTCCATTCGCCGTCGTCAGGCGGCGTGT
>JALZAA010000037.1 GCA_030948625.1 Actinomycetota bacterium | reverse complement strand
CGATTCGCCTTGGTGCTGTGGGGGGTGCCCGATGCGTCGTCGTCGTGCAATGTCCGTGCTCGTGAGCTTGGGAGTGGCAGCGGCGGCCTTGACTGCGACCGCGCTCCCCGGTTCGGCTGGGGCGAGTGCGCCGAGCCAGCAGTTCCCACCGGTCGACCAACCGGGCGTCACCAGCACCGAGATCAAGGTGGGCGGCGTCGTGTCGAAGACGAACCCACTCGGCGGCGAGTACGCCGGCGCCTTCGATGGGGTGAAGGCCTACTTCAACATGGTCAACGCCTCGAAGGACAAGGGCATCTACGGGCGCAAGCTCACCCTCGGCTCCGAGCGCGACGACCAGCTTGCGAACAACCGTCAGGAGGCGCAGGCGCTCCTCTCGGAGGACAACGTGTTCGCGGTCCTGCCGGTCGCATCACTCTTGTTCACGGGGGCTGACGTGCTCGGCCAGTCGGGTGTGCCGACGTTCGGCTGGAACATCAACGCGGAGTGGGGTTCCGAGCAGGCCCCGGGGCCGCCGAACCTGTTCGGCGAGAAGGGCTCGTTCCTCTGCTTCACGTGCGCAAACGCGCTCGGGCCCCTGTTCGCCAAGACGATCAAGGCCAAGAAGATCGGCGTGCTCGCGTACACCGTGCCGCAGTCGGCGGACTGCGCCAAGGGCGTGCAGGCGTCGTTCCAGAAGTATCCCTCGGCGAAGATCGAAGTCATCGACACCAGCCTCTCCTTTGGCGTGACCGACGTCAGCGGTCCCGTGTCGGAGATGAAGGACAAGGGCGTCGACCTGGTGACCACGTGCATGGACAACAACGGGACCCTCACGGTCGCGAAGGAGATGAAGAAGCAGGGGCTTGACGCGATCCAGTACCTGCCCAACTCCTACAACCAGAAGTTCATCCAGGAGAACGCCCAGTTCTTCCAGGGCTCGTACGCCCTCACGTTCTTCACCCCGTTCGAGGTGCAGCCGAAGCCCAAAGGGCTGAAGGACTTCCAGAAGTGGATGAAGAAGGGGGGCTTCGAGCAGAACGAGAACGCGATGTCGGGCTGGATCAGCGCCGACATGTTCTACCAGGGCCTCAAGGCCGCGGGCCCCGACTTCACCCGCCAGAAGGTCATCGACGCCGTCAACGCCAATACCGACTACACGGCGAACGGACTGCTGGGCGGGATCAACTGGCAGACGGCACACCAGCAAGACGCAACGAACGGCTGCGTCGTCCTGTCGAAGATCCAGAACGGAAAGTTCAAGCCCGCCTTCGGCCAGCCTGGCAAGCCGTTCGTGTGCTATCCGAACCAGCCGGACAAGCTGCCGGCGAAGTTCGTACCCGCTGCGGGGGTCGCGGGATTCGGCCAATAACAACGTGAGCGCCGCCAACGGGAGACCGCCCGCGTGAGCGACCTCGTCAACTACATCATCCTCGGGATCCCGTTCGGCTGCGTCTTCGCGCTCGTCGCCGTCGGGCTGGTCCTGACATACAAGACGTCAGGCGTGTTCAACCTCGCCTTCGGCGCGCAGGCGTTCGTCTCGGCGGCCGTCTTCTACAACACGGTGGTCAACCACGATTGGCCGCTACTTCCCGCGTTCATCTTCTCGGTGTTCATCGTGGCGCCGCTCCTGGGTCTCCTTCTCGACCGTGCGCTCTTCCGGTACCTGCGCACGGCGCCCGCCATCGCCAAGCTCGTGACGTCGCTCGGCCTGCTCGTGGCGATCCCGGAGATCGTCAGGCTCCTGCCCGACTTCGACTTCCTCCAGAAGTCGGTGTTCAATCCGCCCACCATCTGGCCCAACGAGTTCGCGTACTACCACTTCGGTGACTACGTCCTGGACGGCAACCAGGTCGCCACGATGATCTCGACCGGCGCCGCGGTGCTGCTCCTGAGCGCGTTGTTCCGCTACACGACGATCGGGCTCCAGATGCGGGCAGTGGTGGAGAGCCCCCGTATGACCGAGCTCGCCGGTATCAACGCCGATCGCGTCAGCGCGTTCTCGTGGATGTTGTCGAGCGTGTTCGCGGGGCTGGCCGGCGTGCTGCTCGCGCCGCTGTTCGCGCAGCTGGCGGCGCCGAACTTCACGATTCTCCTGATCGCCGCCATTGCGGCCGCCGCGTTCGGCCGACTCACCAGCATCCCGTTGACGTTGCTCGGGGGCA
>JALZAA010000036.1 GCA_030948625.1 Actinomycetota bacterium | reverse complement strand
CACGCGGGATGCGGCTCTACGAGAGTCTGGTCCAGGGCCGGCATCCTCCGATCGTCAACCTCATCGTGTCGAACGTCCCCGGGCCGTCGTTCCCGCTGTACTGCGCCGGGGCCCGGCTCGTGAGCCTGTTCCCGCTCGGCCCGGTGCTCGCGGGGACGGGGCTCAACATCACCGTGCTCAGCTACCTCGACGACGTCGGGTTCGGCCTCATCGGATGCCGCGAGATCGTCCCGAACATCGACGAGATCGCGGCGGCCGTGCCCGACGCCCTGGCTGAGCTGGTGAAGGCAGCGCACGACCAGTAAGCCCTGTCGGCGCGGGGGCTACCGCAGCGCCTCGAAGAGATCCTTCTCGCTGGTTGCAGGCGAGACCCCGCGCCGGATGAACCACTCGTAGCCGAAGGCCTCGCGGAACGTGTCCAGCGGCATCTTGAGGAAGAAATGCGACTCCGCGATCTGGCTCTGGTGCGCCACCATCGCCGCCCGCTTGCGGTCGACGAAATCGCGGACATCGACTACCGTCGTGATGATCGACTCGGGCGACCCGAAGGTCCCGTCGTCGGGGTCGGGGAGGTCCTCGGGGTCCAAGCCCCCGGGGAGTTCCGCGTTTCCGCCGGCGATCTGCTCTTCGAGCATGCGCCGCACGTGATCCCGGCTGATGGTCGCTTCGTACACGACCGGCGTGCCCGCCAACTCGGCGGCCCGCACGCCGACGCGGTGCACCTGGATGTGATCGGGATGGCCGTAGTTCCCGTGATCGTCGTACACGGTCAACACGTCGGCGCGCTCCTCTTCGAGGATCTTCGCCAGACGCTGCGCCGCTTCGTCGACGTCTGCGGACCAGAACGACCCGTCGGCGTCGTTCTCCGGTGTGCCCATCATCCCGGAGTCCACATAGCCGAGGAACTCGACGCGCGACGCGCCGAGGATGTCCGCCGACCGGCGCGTCTCGTCGACCCGGCGCTGCGACATGTCCTCCCCTTCGGCGAGCAGCTCGTGCCCGAAGCCGGCGTGCTCACCCCGTGTGGCAACTACCAGCACCACCCGGTGGCCCTCCGAAGCAGCCTTGGCCATCACGCCGGCCGTGGCGATCGCCTCGTCGTCGGGATGGGCATGAAACGTCACAAGTGTGTGCGGCACCCGGTCATCCTCGCGCGCCCGCCGCTACACCCAAGTGACGTACGGGGGTCGTGCCGGCGACAGCCCGACGAGAACTTGACCGGTCGGTCGAGTCGAGCCGGCTCGCCGTCGCTTGCGTACCCCGCGGGGACAGCTATGGTCCCTGCGCGTAACCTGACGTTAGAGTTAGGAAACTACCGATTCGCCTTGGTGCTGTGGGGGGTGCCCGATGCGTCGTCGTCGTGCAATGTCCGTGCTCGTGAGCTTGGGAGTGGCAGCGGCGGCCTTGACTGCGACCGCGCTCCCCGGTTCGGCCGGGGCGAGTGCGCCGAGCCAGCAGTTCCCACCGGTCGACCAACCCGGCGTCACCAGCACCGAGATCAAGGTGGGCGGCGTCGTGTCGAAGACGAACCCACTCGGCGGCGAGTACGCCTCGGCCTTCGACGGCGTGAAGGCCTACTTCAACATGGTCAACGCGTCGAAGGACAAGGGCATCTACGGGCGCAAGCTCACCCTCAGCTCCGAGCGCGACGACCAGCTTGCGAACAACCGTCAGGAGGCGCAAGCCTTGCTGTCGGAGGACAACGTGTTCGCGGTCCTGCCGGTCGCCTCACTCCTGTTCACCGGGGCTGACGTGCTCGGCCAGTCGGGTGTGCCGACCTTCGGCTGGAACATCAACGCCGAGTGGGGCTCCGAGCAGGCCCCGGGGCCGCCGAACCTGTTCGGCGAGAAGGGCTCGTTCCTCTGCTTCACGTGTGCGAATGCGCTCCTGCCGCTGTTCGCCAAGACGGTGAAGGCGAAGAAGCTTGGAGTGCTCGCGTACACCGTCCCGCAGTCGGCAGACTGCGCCAAGGGCATCCAGGCCTCGTTCCAGAAGTACCCCACCGCGAAGATCGAGGTCATCGACACCAGCCTCTCCTTCGGCGTGACCGACGTCAGCGGTCCTGTCTCGGAGATGAAGGACAAGGGCGTCGACCTCGTGACGACCTGCATGGACAACAACGGGACCCTCACGGTCGCCAAGGAGATGAAGAAGCAGGGCGTCAACGCGCCCCAGTACCTGCCCAACTCGTACAACCAGAAGTTCATCCAGGAGAACGGCCAGTTCTTCCAGGGCTCGTACGCGCTGACCTTCTTCACGCCGTTCGAGGTGAAGCCGAAGCCCCAGGGTCTGAAGGACTTCCAGAAGTGGATGAAGAAGGGCGGCTTCGCGCAGAACGAGAACGCGATGGCCGGCTGGATCAGTGCCGACATGTTCTACCAGGGCCTCAAGGCCGCGGGGCCCGACTTCACCCGCCAGAAGGTCATCGACGCCGTCAACGCCAATACCAACTACACGGCGAACGGGCTGCTGGGCGGCATCAACTGGCAGACGGCACACCAGCAAGACGCAACGAACGGCTGCATCGTCCTGTCGAAGATCGAGAACGGGAAGTTCAAGCCCGCCTTCGGTCAGCCGGGCAAGCCGTTCGCGTGCTACCCGAACCAGCCGGACAAGCTCCCGGCGAAGTTCGTACCCGCTGCCGGGGTCGCGGGATTCGGCCAATAACAACGTGATCGCCGCCAACGGGAGACCGCCCGCGTGAGCGACCTCGTCAACTACATCATCCTCGGGATCCCGTTCGGCTGCGTCTTCGCGCTCGTCGCCATCGGGCTCGTCCTGACCTACAAGACGTCGGGCGTGTTCAACCTCGCCTTCGGCGCGCAGGCGTTCGTGTCGGCGGCTGTCTTCTACAACACGGTGGTCAACCACGATTGGCCGCTACTTCCCGCGTTCATCTTCTCGGTGTTCATCGTCGCGCCGCTCCTGGGTCTCGTCCTCGACCGTGCGCTCTTCCGGTACCTGCGCACGGCCCCGGCCATCGCGAAGCTCGTGACGTCGCTCGGCCTGCTCGTGGCGATCCCGGAGATCGTGAAGCTCCTACCCGACTTCGACTTCCTTCAGAAGTCGGTGTTCAACCCGCCCACGGTCTGGCCCAACGAGTTCGCGTACTACCACTTCGGTGACTACGTGCTCGACGGCAACCAGGTCGCCACGATGATCTCGACCGGTGTTGCGGTCCTGTTCCTGACGGTGTTGTTCCGGTACACGACGATCGGGCTCCAGATGCGTGCGGTGGTCGAGAGCCCGCGTATGACCGAGCTCGCCGGTATCAACGCCGACCGCGTCAGCGCGTTCTCGTGGATGTTGTCGAGCGTGTTCGCGGGGCTGGCAGGCGTGCTGCTCGCGCCGCTGTTCGCGCAGCTGGCGGCGCCGAACTTCACGATTCTCCTGATCGCCGCCATTGCGGCCGCCGCGTTCGGCCGACTCACCAGCATCCCGTTGACGTTGCTCGGGGGCA
>JALZAA010000012.1 GCA_030948625.1 Actinomycetota bacterium | reverse complement strand
CTTTCTGGCACCGTCGCAAGCTCCGGCTCGGGTTCTCCGGTCGCGGTCGCAAGCGCTTTGCAACGGCAGTCGGCAAAGCCGCTGCCGTTGCGGGCGTCGGTCAGCAAAGCCGCCGACGCCGCGGCCGCCGTCGCGGGCGCCCGACTGGACTCCGAGCTGTCAGGCACCGTTCACTGGGGCTGTGCCCCCCGCCCGGACGGACTCCCGACTTCTCATCGGCGCCGGCGCCGCCGCGGTCCTCGCCGGCCTCGTCGTGGCCGTTGTCCTGTTGCTCGCCACGAGCCAGGCCGATCAACCGAAGACGTACCAGCCGTTCGCGGCGGGCCCCGAGCAGCAGCTGCGCAAGAATCTTCGCGAGGGCGGGCCGTTCTACTTCCCCGACCCGTTCGGCGGGAACAAGAGCGTCCTGTTCGCGCTCGAAGGCGACAACGTCGTGGCCCTGCAGACCCACACTCCGGGCGACGAGAACTGCCGCATCCGGTGGCGGGGACGGATCAACAGCTTCGAGGACTGCCACGGGAACCGGCTGCGCAGCGAGCAGATCGGCCGGTACCTCACGAAGGTCGAGGAGCGCGGCGGCCAGGGCCGGATCGTGTTCCTCGACCTCAGGACGGAGATCCCTCCGCCCGTCCCGGCGGACGTGCCGGCAAGCTGACTCAGCGCTCGTCGACCGACATATCGGAAACGTCGGTCCGCGTCGCGAGCTGCGCAATCATCTGGTCGAGGCGCACTCCACTCTCGCTCTTCACCGTCACGGTGACCTCGATCTGATCGCTACTGCGGTCGATCTGCATGGTGCGCACGCCGACGCCGGCCAAGTCGTGGAGCGCCGACACGAGTTCTCCCGGATCGGCATCCTTGGCGAGGCGGAAGGTGACCGTTTCGGTGTGCCGGGCAAAGTTGCGGCGGATCCATTCGCGCAACCAGCGGAAGACCACCAGGCTGATCAGCGTCGCGATCGTGATGGCAACTGCGGCCCAGTAGTACCCGACGCCGATGGCGAGGCCCACGGCTGCCGTCACCCACATCGAGGCCGCGGTGGTGAGCCCACGGATCGACGCGCCGTACTTGAGGATGGCGCCGCCGCCGAGGAAGCCGACCCCCACGACAACCTGCGACGCGACGCGGGTCACGTCGATCTGGACGTTCGAGTCGGCGCGCACCGATTCGAACGGCGCGAACGCGTAGATCGAGATCAACCCGAAGAGCGTGGCGCCGAGGCAGAGCACGACGTGGGTGCGGAAGCCGGCGGGCTGGGCGTCGATCTCGCGCTCGATCCCGAGCGCCCCACCGAGGGCGACGGCGAGCAGCACGCGCAGGAAGAGCACCCAGTTCTGCAGCTCGAGCAGGTGAACCTTCATCTCCCCCCCGGGGTCGCTTCAGGAGCTGAGCTTGTGCAGCGGCGCCCACGCCAGCAGCAGCCGCTTCTCGCCGACCTCCCGGAACCGGACGACGGCTTCAGCCCTGTCACCTTCCCCGATGAGGTCGATGATCACTCCCTCGCCGAACGTCTCGTGCCTGACGTCGTCGCCCATGCGCATCGAAGGCAGCTGCGCGCTCCGCCTCGCGTTGCCAGCGAGCGCCGACGACACGACGGCATCGCGGTGCGCGCCGTACCCGCCCCCGGACGGTCTCTCCTCGCCCAGCACGTGGACGAGCTCCTCGGGGATCTCGGCGAGGAACCGGCTGGGCGGGTAGAACTCCGTTCGTCCGAACAGCGTGCGACTCCACGCGTGGCAGAGGTAGAGGCGCTCCCGCGCGCGCGTGATGCCGACGTAGCAGAGCCGGCGTTCCTCTTCGAGCTCGTCGGGGTCACCGAGGCTGCGTAGGTGGGGGAAGACGCCGTCTTCGAGCCCGGTCAGGAACACGACCGGGAACTCGAGACCCTTGGCGGAATGCAGCGTCATCAGCGTGACGGCGCGTTTGTCGCCGTCGATGTCGTCGAGGTCGGTGACGAGCGACACCGCCTCGAGGAACGCTTGCACGCGCTCCAGTCCCGTCGGAACGGGCGCGGCCGTGGCCGCGGCCG
>JALZAA010000011.1 GCA_030948625.1 Actinomycetota bacterium | reverse complement strand
CGTGCAATGGGTGGCGCCGCTCGCGTCGGAGGCCCCGGAGCTGATTGTCGCGGGATTGTTCGCGTGGAGGCTGAACACCAACGCGGGCCTCGGCGCGCTCGTCTCGTCGAAGGTGAACCAGTGGACGTTGCTCGTCGGGTCGTTGCCGCTTTTCTTCTCGCTCTCGGCCGGGGCGCTGAGCGGGCTGCCGATCGACGCACTGCAGCGCGAGGAGCTGTTCCTCACTGCGGCCCAGTCGATCTTCGCGGTCGCCGTGCTGACGAACAGGTCTCTCAGCGTGCGCGAAGCGTTCGCGCTCCTGGGCCTGTTCCTCACCCAGTTCGTCCTCGGCGGTGTGCTGCCCGACGCCTTGCGCGCCGTGGAACGGGTCGGCATCGGAGTGCTGTACCTCGGGCTGTCGGCCGTCGTGCTGTTCCAGCAGCGGCGCTACGTCCGTCCACTCGTACGCGACGGCTTGCGCACCAGCGTCACCGAGCTGGTCCACGAACGCGACCAGGCTCCGGCCGAGGCCTGAGACTGATGAGCGCGCCGGAGCTCCACGACCGCGCCGTCGTCGAATGGCCGGCGGTCGCTCGCGGCGCGCTGCTCGGCCTGGCGCTCATCATCCCCACCACGATCGTCGGGGCCGTGCTCGACCGGTCGATCGACAACTTCGAGGACTCGGGCTGGCGGTTCCTGCTCGCGTTGCTCGTCATGGCCGCGTTCGTGCCGGCAGGCGCGCATGCCGCCCGGCTCGCCCGCAACGCGCCACTGACGAACGGGGCCCTCGCCGGCCTCGGCGCATTCCTGCTCTGGGTTCCGGTGCGCGTGGTCATCTGGCTGACGCGGGACGACAACCAGGGTCTCGTCAGCGGCAGGGACCCGGTCTTCCGGCTCGGTCAGGTCTTCGGCTTCGTCGTCCTGTCGACCGCGCTCGGGATGGTGGGCGGGTATCTGGCCTCCCGCCGGCGGGGCACAACGCCTGATTCCGGTGGGAGTGCGCCTGATTCAGCGCGAGAATAGAAGTGGTGGCGAGTCGGCCGGGCGGCCGCGTGCCGGACGCTTCGGCGTCCCGGCCCGAGGAACGTCCGGACTCCACCGGGCACGGTGCTGGGTAACACCCAGTCGGGGCGACCCGCAGGAAAGTGCCACAGAGAACAGACCGCCGATGGCGGGACCGGTCTCCGGAGTGGTCTCGCACAGGTAAGGGTGAAACGGTGCGGTAAGAGCGCACCAGCGCCCGGGGTGACCCGGGCGGCTCGGCAAACCCCACCCGGAGCAAGGCCATACAGGGGGAGGACGGCCCGTCCGTAGACACCCCCGGGTAGGCCGCTGGAGCCGGCGGGCAACCGCCGGCCGAGAGGGATGGCCGCCTCGGGCGCGACCCGCTCCACGGAGCGGAGGCGCCTAGACAGAATCCGGCGTACAGGCCGACTCGCCACCACTCCTTCGTCCTGGTTCACCTGTGCGGCCACGGATCGCGGAAGAATGCCCGATTGGCGTAGATTGCGAGGTTCAGCCGTCGGGGGGCAATCGGATGATCGGACGCGTGCCAAGGCTTCGCACGCTGGCGTTCGGCTTGCTGGTCGCACTCGTCGGTTCGTTGCTCGTCGGGCCGGCGGCGTCGGCCGGGCCCACGGGCGTCGAGCTGCGATCCGCTCAGCAGCTCTCGCCCCGGCTGACGCAATTGCGCGTGTACAGCCCCGGGCTCGCGCACGAAGCGAACGTGCGCGTCCTTACGCCCGACGGCTTCGACCCCGCCCGCGATCACCTGCCGGTGCTGTGGCTCCTCCACGGTGGGTTCGGGTCGTCGGCAGACTGGACGACGGTCGGCGATGCCGAAGCGCTCACCGCCCATCTCCCGATGATCGTCGTGATGCCCGATGCCGGAACGGGCGGCTGGTACACCGACTGGTGGCGCGGCACGCCGGAGGGCCCGCAGCGCTGGGAGACGTTCGACGAGCTCCGCCCGTTCATCGAAGCGCGCTACCAGACCCGCACCGACCGCGATAGTCGGGCGATCGCCGGCCTCTCGATGGGCGGGTTCGGGGCGATGAGCTATGCGGCGCGTCATCCCGACCTGTTCGGGTTCGCGGCGTCGTTCTCCGGCGCGGTCGACCTGCTGCATCCGGGCGTCACGGCAGTCGTGACGATCTCACCCCTCGCCCACCAAGGATTACCCGGCGACGTCTTCGGGCTGCCGGCGCTCGAGCAGCCGCGGTGGCAGGCGCACAATCCGGTCGACCTCGCGGCGAACCTGCGCACCGTCGAGATGCAGCTCCGCACCGGCAACGGTCTTCCTGGAGGCGCGCATGGCGGCAGCGTCGACCCGCAGGAGATGGGCGTGTCGCAGGCGACGGCGACGCTGCATCAGCGTCTCGAGGCGCTCGGCATCCCGCACGTCTACGTCGACTACGGCCCGGGCGCCCATACGTGGCCGTACTGGCGAGATGACCTCGCAGCGACGCTGCCGGGCATCACGGCGTTCTTCGCACGAGCCCCGGAACTCCCGCTTGCCGCGTAGCGCCAACCGACTCGCGTCGTGTCAGCTCTCTTGCGCGTACATCAAGGAGCCGGGAGAGGTGAGCTTCTCCCCCGTCTCGAGCAGCGTCTTGAGACCGGAGAGGATCATCGGCCAGCCGCCGTAGAGCTCGTCGTTCGCGCCCTCGCGGAGCTCGTCGTGGGTGACGGTCAACCGGCAGGAGTCGCCGACCGGCTCGATCTCCCATGTTACTCGTGAC
>JALZAA010000001.1 GCA_030948625.1 Actinomycetota bacterium | reverse complement strand
CCGGCGGTGACGATCTCGTCGAGAACGGGATAGCCGTACACGGCGAGCGGCCGGCGGGCGGCAACAGACTCGATCACCGGGTTGCCGAAGCCCTCCCAGGTCGAAGGGAACGCCACGACGTCGGCGGCGGCGTAGGCATCGGCGGCGCGCGCGGCGCGTCCCATTGCGACGGGGAGCGTCGTCGCTTCCAGCTCGCGCGCCAATGTGGGGCCGTAGCCGTCCTCGGCCGGGCCCGTCAGCCAGTACACGACGCGTCGATCACGGACGAGAGCGGCGAGCGCCTCTCCGAAGCGGAGCCCGCCGGGCACGTTCTTGCGCGGGATGGCGCGGGTTGGCTGGAGCACGACGACGTCGGTATCGGCGAAGCCGAATGCAACACGAGTCGAGTCGGGGTCGCCGGCGGGGGCGTCGAAGTCGAACGAGTTGCGGATCGTCCGCGCTGCCATACCACGCGCGGTCAGCTCTTCACGGGAGCGGTCGTTGACGACGACGTGGAGCGCGCCGGGCAGCGCCGGAGGCAGGCCCGGCACCGCCGCGAGCTCGGGACGTTGCCACGGAAGGTCGTGGTGGTGGAACACGACCCGGCCCCTGTGAGCCGCGAGCGCCTCACGAGCCGCGCACGCCGCGTCGATGTTGAGCGGCAGGGAGCAGATGTTCTCGGCGACGACGACGTCGGCGCCGTCGAGCGCGGCCGTGAGCGCACCGGGGTCGGCGCGACAGCTGTCGGGAACCGCGATCGCATAAGCGGGCAATCTCACGTCGTCGCGGCGGGGCGCGTCGCAGAGCTCGCCCGCCACCCGACGCACCGTGAAGCCCAGCACGCCGAGGGCCCATTCCCACTTGGTCGCTTCGACCGACACGCCGTCGGTTCCGCCGAGCCGGTACGACAACAGCACCGCCTGACGCGCCATCGCGTGGACGATACCGGTCAGCGAACCCGCGACAGCTTCCGGTTCGTCCCGTCGAGGACTGCTCGTACGACGGCGTCGGAGGGATCCTGGTTGTGGCGGACGATCGCGCTGCCGGAGACGACCTGCTCGTTGGGCGGCATCACGAGCACGAGCGCCACGATGGCGACGTCGTGGGGGCCGACCCGCACGATCTGGGCGCTGTCGAGGTCGAGGCACTCGGCGGCCGGCACGAACTGCTGGACCGCGTCGAGTGTGGCGGCGGCGACGAGCCGGGGCCGCGACGCCGCTGCGATCGTCCCCTCGGCCGATCCCGCGCGCTCTTCGCTGTCGTACGCCAGCGTCACGCCCACATGCGCGCGAAGGCCGGAGACCTCGATGTTGATTGCCACGATGCGTGGGCGGAACCGCTCGATGGGTGTGCCGTTCTCGTCCTCGAGGCCGCCTGCGACATCGTCGCCGCCGAGCTGGACGACCGAGATGATGCGGCGGTCCAGGTCGACGCCGAACGACGCCATCGCCACCGATTGCACGTCGCGCACGATCTGTTTGGGCTGCTTCCCCGGCAGCGCGAGCACATGGACCTCGACGGCGCGCCCCGCGCTGTCGGCGACGATGCGTGCAGCCGACAGGTCGGGCAAACGGCACAGTTCCGTCTCGATGGCGCGAAAGTCGAATTCGACGTCTTGATCGGACTCCGGCACGCGCCCCTCCGGTCGCTGGCTCAGAGAATACGAGCACACGGCTGCGATGTGGTGGTTCGCCACTTTGCGTACTTGCGTCGCGCGCAGCGAGCGTTGACACTGACTACACAGCGCGTTCAAGCGGCGCGCACACAACTGGTTAGCGACCGGGAGGAGGCAGTCACAAGCACCAATACGGACGGAGTGGGCAGGGCCACGGGCGAGCCATGGACACCCCAGCGGAGCGGATCCCCCGCATCGGATTAGCGGAGCGTGCGGGAGACAAACCGCAAAGGGGGGCTCGACCATGAAGAGGGGTTTTGCCCGCGTTGCCGCGCTCGCAGCTGCGCTCGCGGCGTTGATTCTTGCCGGCGGTGCCGGTAGCGGCTGGAGGTAACCGAGCTGACGGTTCGTTCGGGGTCCTGCCTTCTCCGCCCGTGACGGTGCTCGTGTCTCCGGGGCGACATGCGCGCTGAGCGACGCCTGACGTGGTTCTGCATCGCAATCGCGGGCGCGGCCCTCGCCAGCGCGGCCGCGCTCGCGGTGATCTCCCCGCTGCCCTCCCTGGTGCCACTGCTGGTGTTCGGCGCCCTGGTGGCCTTCGCCGAGAACCGATCCGTTGTCGTCCGCGGCAACACGAGCTTGAGCGCGAGCTTCATGCTCACCATGGCGGCGATCGTCGTCTTCCACGACGAGGGCGCCCTGCTCGGTCCACTGCTCATCGGGATGTGCGGCGGCTTCTACCTGCCGCACCTTCGTCAGCGCGAGTGGCGAAAGGTCGCGTTCAACCTGGGGAACTTCGGCCTCGCGTCGCTCGCCGGGGCGGGTGTGTTCTGGCTGCTGACGCCGAGCGGGACCGTCTCGGAGGTCCGCCTGGTCCTGTGCTCCGTGCCCGCCGCGCTCGCGTACTCGCTCGTCGACCTCGTCCTGCTCAGCCGGGTGGTGTCGATGGCCGCCGACCGGCCGATCGGGGGCGTCTTCCGTGAGCTGCGCGCCGGGCACCTGCAGATCTATCCCTTCGCGCTGCTCGGCGTGTTCCTCGGCTACCTGTACCTCGAGGTAGGCGCGGCGATCCTGCCTCTGTTCGTCGTCCCCATCCTCGTCGCCCGGCAGACGTTCGCGAGCTACCTGGAGCTCAAGGCCGCGCACGAGGCGACGCTGTACGCGCTCATCGTGGCGCTGGAAGCGAAGGATCGCTACACGGCCGGGCACGTCGAGCGGGTTGCGCAGTACGCAGAGTACATCGGTCTCGAGCTGGGGCTGCGGCCGGCGCGGCTGGAGCGGCTCAGGTTCGCGGCCCTGATGCACGACGTCGGCAAGCTCGTCGTGGCGAACGACCTGCTGAACAAACCGGGGCGCCTGACGCGGGCCGAGTACGACAAGGTCCGGCAGCACGAGGTCGTGTCGATGGACATCCTGCGGAGGATCGACTTCCTCGCTCCGATGGCGCCGAGCGCGTTGAGCGAGCTCGGTCATTTCGACGGCGCCATGAACCGCGGCGCGCCGATCGAGCCGCAGATCATCGCGGTGGCCGACGCCTACGACGCCATGACTTCCACGCGCTCGTACCGGCGCGCGCTCGATCAGGCGGTCGCGTTCAGGGAGCTCCGCGGTGGCGCGGGGACGCAATTCCATCCTCGCTGTGTCGAGGCGCTCATCACGGCGATCGAACGACGCGGCGAGGAGCACGGCGCCGGGCACGAGAACGCGGACGTCCGGTGGACGGTGCCTCCTCCGTCCAGCGGCACGGGCTCCGCGGGCCTCGGCGACTTCGCACCCGATCCTCCGGCGCGGGTGGTGCGGTGAGCCTCAAGGCGCGGTTACTCGTCGCCGTCGTGATCGGCGCCGTCGCCGGCGGTGCCGGTTGGCTGTTCGACCCCGACGGATCGGCGGCGGCCCTGGGACTGCTCGCCGCCGCCGTCATCGCGGGGGAGCTGTTCGAGCTGCGGCCCTTCGGGAGGGCGCCGTTGGCGCTGTCGCTCGCCGTCATGGTCGTGCTGGCGCGCGTCGCCAGCATCACCGAGTTCGCCGTCGTCATTCTCGCCGCCGAAGCGGTCGCGGCGGTCCTGCGCCCGACTCCTCGCACGGTCCGCAGCCGTGCGGTGGTCACGATCGAGCGGCTGACCGAGGCGGCGGCGACCCTGGCTGCGTACCGGCTGGTGCTGACGGCGGTCGAATCGTCGACCCCGCGCGTCCAGGTGCTCGTCGCACTGGCGGCGGCTGCCATCGCCGCGATCTCGGTCGCAGACGCATGGCACCTGGTGCGCGAGCTGCGACGTGCGGCGACCACGGCTGCGCCCCGCGCGCTCTTTCCCAGCCGGGGACGCACGGCCGATCTGACGTTGGTCGCGAGCGGGATGCTCATGGCGGTCGGCGCGCGCGGGATCGAAGGCAAAGGCTCGGTTGGGCCGTGGGGTGTGCTGCTGTTCACGGTGCCGCTCATGGCCGCGTGCTTCGCGTTCGAGCGGGTCGCGGCCATCCGGTCGGTGTACGAGCAGACGATTCGCGCCTTGTCCGCGGTGCCGGAGATCGGCGGGTTCGTGCATACCGGTCACGCCGAGCGGGTTGCCGACCTCGCGGTCGCGATCGGCGAAGAGCTCGACTTCGGGAAGGCCGAGCTCGACCAGCTGCGAACGGCGGCGTTGCTCCACCACCTGGGGCAGGTCTGCCTCGACGAGCCGCTCGTCTCCGATGGCGCCAACGGCGACCGCATCGCCGACGCCGGCGCCTCGATTCTGCGCGCCACCGGCTCGCTCGCGCCGGCGGGCCATCTGCTGGCGGCAGAGCCCCTTCCGTATCGCACGAGCGTGCTGCTGCCGCGTTCGATCGCGTCGGGAGGTCAGATCCTCAAGGTCGCCAGCGCGTACGACGAGGCTTCGGCAGGCGAGCCGGAGCGCGTGGCGGGCGCGCTCGAGGCGCTGTACAAGAGCCCGGGCTACATCTACGACGGCCGCGTGCTCGCGGCGTTGGAGACCGTGCTGATCCGCCGCGGCCTGCTGCGCGCTCGCATCTAGGTACCCCGACGGAGCTGCTCGTCCGGCTTGTCCTCTCCCTCGTCGCCGCCCGACGTGCGACCGTGGCGA
>JALZAA010000478.1 GCA_030948625.1 Actinomycetota bacterium | reverse complement strand
GGCAGGGTGAGCACCTCTGGGCCGTTGGCGGACACCGCGATCGTGTGCTCGAAGTGCGCCGAGCGCCGGCGGTCCTGGGTGACGACGGTCCACCCGTCGGCCAGCAGCTCGGTCGCGGCGCTGCCCGCGTTCACCATGGGCTCGACCGCGAGCACCATGCCCTCCTTGAGCTTGAGCCCCCGGCCCGGAGGCCCGTAGTTGGGGATCTGGGGCTCCTCGTGCATCGCGGTCCCGATGCCGTGGCCGACGTACTCGCGCACGACCGAGAACCCGGCGCGCTCGGCCACGTCCTCGACGGCGGCGCCGATGTCGCCCAGACGATCCGCATCCGTGACGTGCTCGATCGCCGCCTCCAACGACGCGCGGGTGACCTCGAGGAGTCGCTTCGACTCGTCGTCGATCTCGCCGACGGGCACGGTGATGGCGGCGTCGGCGTGCCAGCCTTCGATGATCGCCCCGCAGTCGATGGACAGGATGTCCCCCTCCTGCAACACGACCTGCTTGCTCGGGATCCCGTGGACGATCACCTCGTTGGGAGACGCGCACACCACCCCCGGGAACGGCGGGGTGCCGTACCCGAGAAAGTTGGAACGGGCACCGCGGCGGTCGAGGACCTCGCGGGCGGCCTGGTCGACGTCGGCGGTCGTCGCCCCCGGCTTGGCGCCGCGCACGCACACCTCGTGCATCTCCGCGACGACCTTGCCCGCCTTCCGCATGAGAGCGATCTGCTCGCGGGACTTGCGCGTGATCACGTCTCGAGCGCCTTGAGCCGCTGCTCGACTTGTTGCACCAGCCGCTCGAACACCTCGTCGCTGTCCCCTGTGCCGTCGACCACTGCGAGCTTCCCGAGCTTTCGGTAGTAGTCGATGATCGGCACGGTCTCCTTTTCGTAGAGCTCGAGCCGGCGCATGACCGCTTCCTCGGTGTCGTCGTCGCGTTGCACGACCCGACCGCCGCACACGTCACACGTCCAGTCGTCCTTCGGCGGCGCGCTGACGTGGTACGTCGTGCCGCAGTTCTCACACACTCGGCGCCCGGCGATGCGGTCGAGAACGATCTCGGTCGGCACGTCGAGGTTGATGACGAGATCCAGGGGATGCCCGGCGAGGATCTCTTCGAGCTTCTCCGCTTGGGCCAGCGTACGGGGGAAGCCGTCGAGGACGAAGCCCTGGTCTGCCAGGCCATCCTCGGCGAAGCGCTCCTCCACGATCCTGAGCACGAGGTCGTCGGGCACGAGCTCGCCTCGGTTCATGTACTGCTCGGCCTCCTTGCCCGCGGGGGTGCCGGCGGCCGCCGCCGCGCGGAGCAGGTCGCCGGTAGAGACGTGCGCGATGCCGTAGTGCTCGGCGAGGCGAGCAGCCTGGGTGCCCTTCCCGGCGCCCTGCTTGCCGAGAAGGACCAGTCGCGGACCTCGACTCATCGGCGAGCTCCGATCAGGCGAGGAAGCCCTCGTAGTTGCGCATCATCAGCTGGCTGTCGATCTGTTTCATCGTTTCCAGAGCGACGCCGACGGTGATGAGCAGCGCGGTGCCTCCGAATGGGAACTGTTTGATGTTCCACAGCGCGAACACCAACAGCGGCGCGATGGCTATGCCCGCGAGGAACAACGACCCGGGCAACGTGATGCGGTTCAGCACCTTTGCCAGGTACCGCTCCGTGGGCGGACCCGGCCGGATACCCGGTATGAAGCCGCCCTGTTTGCGAATGATGTCGGCCTGCTGGGCGGGGTTGAAGGCGATCGCCGTGTAGAAGTACGCGAAGAAGATGATGAGAAGCGTGTACATCCCGATGTAGAACCAGCTCTGGTTCTGCACCAAGTTGTCGTTGACGAACTTCTGCACACCTTCCCACGGCGTCGCCGTGGCGATCAGCGCCGGGAACGACAGGATCGAGCTGGCGAAGATCACCGGGATCACACCGGACTGGTTCACCTTCAGCGGTATGTACGTGCTCTGCCCTCCGTACATTCTTCGCCCGACGACACGTTTGGCGAACTGCACGGGTATGCGCCGCTGTCCCGACTCCACGAACACGATCCCGACGATCATCGCGATCCCGATGCCGATGATCGTGAAGAACTGGAACTTGCTTCCCTCGCTGTAGATCGCGGAGCCCTGTGCGGGCAGGCGCGACACGACCGACGCGAAGATCAGGATCGACATGCCGTTGCCGATCCCGCGCTGGGTAATGAGCTCGCCCAGCCACATGATGAGCGCGGTGCCGGCGGTCCACGTCAGGACGATGAGGGCGGCCCTCGGCGCATTGAAGCCGGGGATGAGGTCGCGGCCTTGGAAGCCGGCGAACCCGAGAAGCCCGCTACGGCCCTGGTGCAGGGCGAACACGAACCCCGTCGACTGCACGAGCGCGAGCGCGACGGTGAGGTAACGCGTCCATTGCGTGATCTTCTTCTGGCCGACCTGGCCTTCGTTCTGCCACTCCTCGAGCTTCGGGATCACGACTCCGAGGAGCTGCATGATGATCGATGCCGTGATGTACGGCATGATCCCGAGGAAGAAGATCGCGACGTTGGTGATCGCGCCACCCGAGAAGAGATCGAGGAACCCGACGACGCCCGTGTTCTGCGACTGGTTCTGGAGATCCTTGATGGCCTGGAAGTCGATGTACGGGACCGGGATGTGGGCCCCGAGCCGGTAGACCGCGATGATGATGAACGTGAAGAGGATCTTGTTGCGCAGGTCGGGCACCCGGAACATGTTCCGCAGGCGGGAGAGCATGGGGGAGCGCGACCTCCTCTCGCGTCGGAAGAGCGAGCTTAGCGGTTGGTGAGGGCGTTCCCCTTGGCGGGGGGACGCTTCCGGAACGGCAGCGGGATGCGCTCGGTGCGCCCGCCTGCGGCCTCGATCGCCCGCGTCGCCGCAGACGAGAACGCGTGCGCGCGGACCGTCAGCGCCTTCGTGAGCTGACCGCGACCGAGGACCTTGACGAGACCCTGCTTGGCGACGAGCCCCCGTGAGCGCAAGACCCCCGGGTCGACATCGGTCCCGGCGTCGAACGTGTCGAGCGCGTCGAGGTTGACGACCGCGTACTCGACACGGAACGGGTTCTTGAAGCCCTTCGCCTTCGGCGTGCGCCGGGCGAGCGGCGTCTGTCCACCCTCGAACCCGGGCTTCACGGTGCCGCGCGCCCCCTGGCCCTTCATGCCGCGGCCGGCGGTCTTGCCTCCCCGCCCGCCGATCCCGCGACCGGCGCGCCGCTTGGGCGTCCGGGCACCGGGACTGGGATGGAGGTCATGCGGCTTGATCGTCATTGCTCTTCCACCTTCACCAGATGCGGAACGGTGCCGATCATCCCGCGGATCTCGGGACGATCGGGCTGCTCGACGGTGTCATTGATGCCGCGCAGGCCCAGGGCGCGCAGAGTGCCGCGTTGCTTCGGCTTCGTGCCGATGGCGGAGCGCACCTGCGTGATCCTGAGCGTCGTTGCCATCACGCGACCTCCGTGACGTCACGCTTCGGCGCCGAGCGCTCACGGTAGGCACGCAACATGCCCGCGGACGACACCTCTTCGGGTGACTTGCCTCGCAGCTTGGCGACCTCGTCGGGCCGGCGCAGCGACTGCAGGCCCGAGATCGTCGCCCGCGAGACGTTGATGGCGTTGGCAGAGCCCAGCGACTTCGCCAGGACGTCCTGCACTCCCGCCGCCTCGAGGATCGCCCGCGCTGCCCCGCCGGCGATGACGCCGGTACCGGGCGCGGCCGGCTTGAGCAGCACGCGGGCCGCGTCGTGCTCGCCGATGACCTGATGGGTGATCGTCGTCCCCGCCAGCGCCACCGGGAAGAGGTTCTTGCGCGCTTCTTCCATCCCCTTCTGGATCGCGGCCGGCACCTCCTTGGCCTTGCCGTAGCCCAGACCGACGTTGCCGTTGCTGTCGCCGACGACCACGAGTGCAGTGAACGAGAATCGCCGGCCGCCCTTCACCACCTTGGCGACCCGGTTGATCGCGATCACCCGCTCCTCGTATTGCCCTTCCGCCATCTCTCCTCGTTCCCGGTTCTCGTCTTTCGTTCTCGTTGTCTACTTGTCGGTATCTACTTCTCTGTGGTGCTTCTCTGTCGCTACAGCTCGAGGCCGGCTTCCCGGGCGCCGTCGGCGAGGCCGGCGACCCGCCCGTGGAACTGGAACCCGCCCCGGTCGAACACGACGGCCGAGATCCCGGCCGACTTCGCCCGCTCGCCCACCAGCTTGCCCACGGCCTTGGCCGCATCGGCCGTACCGGTGCGCCCCGACCGCAGCCCCGCTTCCCTGGTCGATGCCGTCGCCAGGGTACGACCCTGGACGTCATCGATCACCTGGGCATAGATGTGGCGCGTCGAACGAAACACCGTCAGGCGCGGGCGCTCCGCAGTGCCCCGGATCTTCTTGCGGACCCGGCGGTGGCGCCGGATCCGAGCCTCTCGTTTGCTGTGTGTCATCTCGTTGTCCTACTTCGCAGACTTCCCGGCCTTGCGCTGCACGTGCTCGTCGGCGTAGCGGATCCCTTTGCCCTTGTACGGTTCGGGCGGGCGGCTCTTGCGCACGTCGGCGGCGACCTGACCGACCTGCTGCTTGTCGGCGCCCCTCACGACGATGCGCGTCGGCTGCGGCACCTCGAACGTCACGCCTTCGGGCGCCTCGAACGGCACCGGGTGCGAGTACCCGACCTGCAGCTCCAGCCTCGAGGGACCCCGGGCCTGGGCCCGGTAGCCGACCCCGACGATCTCGAGCTCACGCGTGTATCCCTGCGACACCCCGATGACCATGTTGTTGACGAGCGACCGCGTGAGCCCGTGCAGCGCCCGGTTCTCGCGCTCGTCGTCGGGCCGCGTGACCACGAGTTGGTCGTCTTCGCGCGTGATCGTGATCGCCTCGGGCGCGGTGTGCTCCAGTGTGCCGATCGGGCCCTTCACCACGACCCGACGGCCCTCGAGGCTCACCTCCACCCCGGAGGGAATGGGAATCGGCTCCTTGCCGACGCGCGACACGATGACCTCCGTTACCAGACCTGACAGAGGACTTCGCCGCCGACGTGGCGCTCACGCGCCTCGCGGTCGGTCATCAGTCCCTGATTGGTGGACAGGATGGCGATCCCCATGCCGCCGAGCACCCTCGGCACCTTGTCGGCCCGCGTGTAGACGCGCAGCCCGGGCTTTGACACGCGCCGCAGCCCCGAGATAGTCCGCTGACGCTCGGGCGTGTACTTGAGATTGATGCGTAGGCGCCGACCCGGGCGCGCCGAATCGTCCTCGACGCTCGATCCGGTGATGTAGCCCTCGCGCTCGAGGATCTTGGCGAGCGCCTCTTTGACCTTCGACGACGGCATCACGACGTCGTCGTGGAAGGCGACGTTGGCGTTCCGGATGCGCGTGAGCATGTCGGCGATGGGGTCGGTCATCGTCATCGGCTCACCTCCTCACCAGGACGCCTTGCCGAGGCCGGGAACCTCGCCGTTGTGCGCCATGTCGCGCAGACAGATGCGGCACAAGCCGAACCGGCGGTACACGGACCGCGCGCGGCCGCACCGGCGGCAACGCGTGTACGCCCGCACCTTGAACTTCGGCGGCCGCTGCTGCTTCTGGATCAATGCCTTCTTTGCCAATGGTTTCTCCTCGGCTCTAACTGCCGCCGTCGCGGCGGAACGGGAAGCCGAGCGCGGTCAGGAGCGCGCGGCCCTCGTCGTCGGTTCGGGCGGTCGTGACGATGGTGATGTCCATTCCCCGGACGGTGTCGATCTGGTCGTAGTCGATCTCCGGGAAGATCAGCTGCTCCGTGACGCCGAACGTGTAATTGCCGCGTCCGTCGAACGCGTTCGGGTTCATGCCCCGGAAGTCGCGGATGCGCGGGATGGCCAGGCTGACGAGCCGGTCGTAGAACTCCCACATCCGGTGGCTGCGCAGCGTCACCTTGGCGCCGATCGGGTTGCCGGCGCGGAGCTTGAATCCGGCGATGGACTTCTTGGCCCTGGTGACGAGCGGCTTCTGGCCCGTGATGACGGTGAGGTCGGCGACGGCGCCGTCGAGCAGCGAGGCCTGTTGGGTGGCCAGGCCGACGCCGCAGTTGAGGACGATCTTCTCGACCCGCGGGACCTCCATGATGTTGCGAAGCCCGAGCTCGCGCTGGAGCTGGGGACGCACCTCGGCGTCGTAGCGTTGCTTGAGGCGGGGCGCCTCGCGGGTCGCTTGCGCCATCAGAGGTCACCTCCACACTTCTTGCAGGTCCGGATCTTCTTGCCACTGGCGTCGATCCGGTACCCGATGCGCGTCGGCCCGCACTTGTCGCACAGGATCGCGACGTTCGAGGCGTCGATCGGCATGTCCTTGTCGATGATGCCGGCCTGCATCGTCGCCCGGCTCTGACGCTGATGCTTCTTGGCCACGTTGACGCCGTCGACGATCACGCGGTTCGAATCCAACAGCACGCGGGTGATCTCGCCTTCCTTGCCGACGTCCTTGCCCTTCAGGACACGAACGCGGTCGCCCTTACGGAGCTTCATGCGCTGCTTCGTCTCTGCGGTCTTCATCAGAGAACCTCCGGGGCGAGGGAGACGATGCGCATGAAGCGCCGATCGCGCAGCTCCCGGCCGACGGGCCCGAAGATGCGGGTGCCGCGCGGCTGGAGCTGGTCGTTGATGAGCACCGCCGCGTTCTCGTCGAAGCGGATGTAGCTCCCGTCCGGGCGGCGTCGCTCTTTCCTCGTCCGTACGACGACGCACTTCACGACCTCGCCCTTCTTGACCTGCGCGCCGGGGACGGCGTCCTTCACCGTGGCCACGAAGATGTCGCCGATGCCCGCGTAGCGTCGCCGGGTGCCGCCGAGGACCTTGATGCACAAGACCTCGCGGGCGCCCGTGTTGTCGGCGACCCTGAGACGGCTTTCCTGCTGGATCACTTCGCCCTTTCGAGAACTTCGACGACCCGCCAACGCTTCGTGCGCGACAGGGGACGGGTCTCCTGCAGACGCACGCGATCGCCCTCGCGGGCGTCGTTGGCTTCGTCGTGCGCGGACAACCTGGTCGTGCGAGCAAGGGTCTTGCCGTAGCGGCGGTGCCGCACGCGGTCGATCACCGCGACCACGACGGTCTTGTCCATCTTCGTGGACACGACCGTGCCCTCCCGCACCTTGCGGGGGTTGTTTCGATCTTCTGTCGCGTCAGCCATTCTCGGCCTCCGTTCCCACCCTGATCGCCTCGGCCGCCGCGATCTCGCGCTCGCGGAGCAGCGTCTCGATGCGCGCGATGTCCTTTCGGACCTGGCCGAGGCGCGCCGTGTTGTCGAGCTGTCCGGTCGCGTTCTGGAACCGCAGGTTGAACAGCTCCTCTTTCGCTTCGTTCAGCCGGTGCTCGAGCTCGATGTCGGTGACCTCGGCCAACTCTCTCGCGCTCGTCATCACGCCTCCTCCTGACGCAAAACGAAGCGCGTCTTGATCGGCAGCTTGTGCATGGCGAGGCGCATCGCCTCGCGCGCGACCTGCTCGGGCACGCCCGCCAGCTCGAACATCACCCGGCCGGGCTTCACGACCGCGACCCAGTGCTCGGGGTTGCCCTTGCCGGAGCCCATCCGGGTCTCGGCCGGCTTCTGGGTGACCGGCTTGTCGGGAAAGATGGTGATCCACACCTTCCCGCCGCGCTTGATGTAGCGAGTCATCGCGATTCGGGCCGCCTCGATCTGCCGGTTGGTGATCCACCCGGGCTCGAGCGCCTGGATGCCGTAGTCGCCGAAATGCACGCGCGTGCCACCCTTCGAGATCCCCGACATGCGGCCGCGCATCGCCTTGCGATGGCGGACCTTCTTCGGCATGAGCATCAGTCGGTCCTACTCCTCGTCGCCGTGGAACTTCGGCGTCTCGTGGTGCTCGCGACGAGTGCGGCGCTCGATCTCTTCTTCCTCGGCGAGCAGCGCCTCCAGCGCGGGGTCGGCCTCCTTGACCAACGGCGTGGCCTCCTCGGCCGGCGCCTCCTGGTCGGTCGCGGCGGCCTCCACCGGCGCCGACTCCTCGGCGGGACGGCGTCGCCCGCCACCCGCGCTGACGACCCGCCGTCCGCTCGGCCCCTCCCCCGCTGTCTCGCCGACGGCCATCGCCGCCTCCTTGGCGATCTTGTCCTCGACGGCGGACTTGTACGGGAGGATGTCGCCCTTGTAGATCCAGACCTTCACGCCGATCCGCCCGAAGGTCGTGCGCGCTTCGGCTTGGCCGTAGTCGATGTCGGCGCGCAGCGTGTGCAGCGGGACGCGTCCCTCGCGGTACCACTCCTTGCGGCTCATCTCGGCGCCGCCGAGCCGGCCGCCGCATTGCACGCGAATGCCCTGCGCGCCGGCCTTCGTCGCCGTCTGGACTGCGCGTTTCATGGCGCGCCGGAACGAAACCCGCCCCGCCAGCTGGTCGGCGACCCCCTGGGCGATGAGCGTGGCGTCGAGCTCGGGCTGCTTGATCTCCTGGATGTTGAAGTGGATCTTCGGGTTGCCGGTGATCTTGAGGAGGCCGGCGCGCAGCCGGTCCGCCTCCGCGCCGCGGCGGCCGATCACGATGCCTGGTCGCGCCGTGTACACGTCGACGCGCAGCCGGTCGCGGGTGCGCTCGATCTCGACCCGGCTGACGGCAGCGTGCGGTAGCTGGCGCCGGAGGTAGTCGCGGATCTTCCAATCCTCGATCAGCGACTCCTTGTACTCGCTCTTCTCGGCGAACCAACGGGACTTCCAGTCGGTCGTGATGCCGAGCCGGAACCCGTAGGGGTTGACCTTCTGGCCCATCAGGTGCCCTTCTTCTTCGTCGTCTTCTTGGTGCTCTTGGTTTTCTTGGCGGTCGGCTTCTTGGCGGTCGTCGCCTTCTTCGCGGGCTTCTTCGTCGCCCGGGCCTTCTTCGCCGGCTCGGGCGCCTCGCCCTCGTCGCCGTCGTCGCCCTCGTCGCCCTCGTGCATGTCGTCGGGCCCGGCGACGGTCTCGACGTCCGCCGCCTCGCCCGCGTCCTCGAGCTCGTCGAGGTCCTCGTGCTCGTGATCGTGGTCCTCGACCTCTTCGGCGGCCCGACGGATCCGCCGACGGCGGGTCGGGCGGCGGAGACGGCCCGGCGCGGCACCCTCTTGGCGGCGCCGGCGCTCGAGCTCCTCGTCCGAGTAGCGCGCCACGATGATCGTCACGTGCGAGGTGCGCTTCCGGATCCGCGTGCCCCGGCCCCGGGCCCGCGGGCGCCAACGTTTCAACGTCGGACCCTCGTCCGCGTATGCCCGCGACACGAACAATTCGTCCTCGGCGACGTTCTGGCTGCTCTCCGCGTTGGCGACCGCCGAGTCGAGCAGCTTCAGCACCTCGCCCGCCGGGCCCCGCTCACAGAACCGGAGCCGCTCCCGGGCGTCGTCGATCTCGCGCCCGCGAATCAGCCCCAGCACCTCCCGGACCTTGGAAGGCGACGTACGCAGGTGGCGGAGCAACGCGCGGCTCTCGGGCATGGCTGCTATCTCCGAGCCGACCGCTCTTGGCCGGCGTGGACGCGGAACGTGCGGGTGGGGGCGAACTCGCCCAGCTTGTGGCCCACCATGGCCTCGGTGATGTAGATCGGCACGTGCTTGCGTCCGTCGTGGACCGCAATCGTGTGGCCGACCATGTCGGGGGTCACCGTGGACCGGCGCGACCAGGTCTTGATGACCCTCCGATCCCCGGACGCGTTCAGCGCTTCCACCTTCAGGCGCAGGTGGTCGTCGACGAACGGGCCCTTCTTCAGACTGCGCGGCATCGTTACCTCCGACCGCCGCGGCGCTTGCGGCGACGGCGGATGATCAATTTGTCGGACGGCTTGCCCTTGCGGCGCGTGCGCCCCTCGGGCTTGCCCCAGGGCGAAACGGGGTGGCGGCCACCCGAGCTCTTGCCTTCACCGCCGCCGAGCGGGTGATCGACGGGGTTCATGGCCACGCCCCGGGTGTGCGGCCGCCGGCCCTTCCAGCGATTGCGACCGGCCTTGCCGATCTGCACGAGGGCGGCCTCGACGTTGCCGACCTGGCCGACGGTGGCGCGGCAGTCGATAAGCACGCGCCGCATCTCGGTCGACGGCAGCCGCAGCGTCGCGAAGTTGCCTTCCTTCGCCACGAGCTGCACGGCCGCGCCGGCACCGCGGGCGAGCTTCCCGCCCGCACCCGGCTTGAGCTCGATGTTGTGCACGGTCGTGCCGACGGGGATGTAACGCAGCGGCAGCGCGTTGCCGGGCCGAATCTCCGAACCCTGCCCGCTCGTCAGCACGTCGCCGACGGCGACGCCGAGAGGCGCGAGGATGTACCGCTTCTCGCCGTCGCGGTAGTGCAACAACGCGATGCGGGCATTGCGGTTCGGGTCGTACTCGATGGCGGCGACCTTGGCCGGAACGCCGTCTTTGTCGCGGCGGAAGTCGATCACCCGGTACTTCTGCTTGTGCCCGCCGCCGCGATGGCGCGACGTCATCCGGCCGTAGACGTTCCGTCCGGAGGAGCGCTTCTTCGGCTTGACGAGCGACTTCTCCGGCTCCTCCTTGGTGATCTCCGAGAAGTCGGAGACCGTCTGGAACCGGCGGCCCGGGCTGGTCGGCTTGCGCTTGCGGATCGGCATCGTCAGCTCCCGAAGATGTCGATGTTGTCGCCCTCGGCGAGCGACACGATGGCCCGGCGCTGCGAGGAACGCTGGCCCCAGTCGCCGGTGCGGCGGTTGCGCTTGCGCTTGCCGCTCCGGTTGAGCGTGTTGACGTTCGTGACCCGCACACCGAAGATCGACTCGATTGCGTGCTTGATCTCGATCTTGTTGGCATCGGGCGCGACGAGGAACGTGTACACGTTGGCGTCGTACGCGGCGTACGACTTCTCGGACACGACGGGGCGAATGATGATGTCGCGAGGATTGCGCGCCGTCATCGCTCGCCTCCCCGCGTCACAAAGCCGTCGAGGGTCGACTGGCTGAAAACGAGCCAGTCCGCGACGAGGACGTCGTAGGCGTTGAGCTCTTCGGGGAGGACGATCCGCAGGCGCGGGCCCAGGTTGCGGAACGACTTCCACGTTGCGGTGTCGCCGCGGTCGAGGACCAGCAGCACCCGCGGATCCCGCTCATCGCGTTTGCGGAGCTCGAGCTCCCGGAGGATCTCGACGGCGCGCTTGGTGCTCGGCTCCTCGATGCCCCACTCGTCGACGACTATCACTCGACCATCCGCCGCCCGGTCGGACAGCGCGGAGTGCAGGGCGAGCTTGATCATCTTCTTCGGGGTTCGCTGCGCGTGATTGCGGGGGACCGGACCGTGGGCGACGCCGCCGCCGCGCCACTGCGGCGACCGGATGGATCCGTGCCGGGCGCGGCCGGTGCCCTTCTGGCGCCACGGCTTGGCGCCGCCGCCCTGGACCTGCGCGCGCGTCTTGGTGCTGTGCGTGCCGGCCCTCGCTGCGGCGAGTTGCGCGTTCACCACTTGGTGGAGGACCGATCGGTTGGGCGTGATCGCGAACATGGCGTCGGGCAGGTCGGCGCTGCCCGATTTGGCGCCGTGCACGGTCGTGACGTCGACTTTCACCCGTCCGCTCCTTTCGCGGCAGCGTTGCTCTTCACGGCGTCGCGGACGAAGACGATGCTGCCCGTGGGTCCCGGGACAGCCCCCTTCACGAGCACGAGATTGCGCTCGGGGTCCCCTTGGACGACTTCGAGGTTGAGCGTGGTGACGCGGCCGGCGCCGTGCTGGCCGGGCAAGCCAATGCCCTTGAACACGCGAGCGGGTGTGGCGCACGCACCGATCGCGCCGGGCGCACGGTGCTTCTTGTGGGTGCCGTGGCTGGCGCTTTGACCGCGGAAGTTGTGTCGTTTCATGACCCCGGTGAAGCCCTTGCCCTTGCTGATGCCGGTGATGTCGACGCGCTCGCCGGCGTCGAACACGTCCGCCGCGACGACCTGGCCGATCTCGAACCCTTGGAGGTCGTCGACCCGCAGCTCGGCGAGGTACTTGGCCGGGCCGGCGTCGGCGGCCTTCAGGTGACCGAGCTCGGGCTTGCTGAGGCGGGTGGGTTTCGTCTCGCCGAAGGCGAGTTGCACGGCTGAATAGCCGTCACGCTCCGGCGTCTTGAGTTGCACGACGCGACAGGGCCCGGCCTGGATCACCGTCACCGGCACGATCCGGTTGTCGGCGTCCCAGACCTGCGTCATGCCGAGCTTGCGCCCGAGAATGCCTTTGCTGGCCATGACCTGGGTCCTTCAGCGTCGTGTTGATGTTTGATCTGCCTTCACGCGAACGCTCCCCCGGCCAGAGGCGACCGGCGGAGCGACTCGGTTGTGCTGCACGGTCCTGCGCCGAGGCGCAGCCTGCACAGACGTCGGTTGGCGAGAACTTCCGGACGAGCATTGCCGCCGGGCGCACCGCCCACACGGCGAAAGCCCAGCAATAGTACCGGCTTCCGGCCGCGGCGTCGAAGCGCCCGACCGGCTTCGATCAGGCCTGTTGGATCTTGATCTCGATGTCGACGCCGGCCGGGAGGTCGAGGCGCTGAAGCGACTCGACCGTCTTCGACGTGGGCTCGACGATGTCGATCAGGCGCTTGTGGATGCGCATCTCGAAGTGCTCGCGCGAGTCCTTGTCGACGTGGGGTGACCGGATCACGGTGAAGCGGCGGATCTCGGTCGGCAGCGGCACCGGGCCCTGCACCTTCGCCTGTGTGCGCACGACCGTCTCGACGATCTTCTTCGTCGACTGGTCGATGATCTCGTGGTCGTAGGCCTTGAGCCGGATCCGGATCTTCTGGCCCTTCGCGTCCGCCATCTGTGCGTCCCGTCCGTCCCGGCTCGTCGCTATTCGATGATGTTGGTGACGCGGCCGGCGCCGACGGTGCGGCCGCCTTCGCGAATGGCGAAGCGCAGCCCCTCTTCCATTGCGATCGGTGCGATGAGCTCGACGGTCATCTCCGTGTTGTCGCCCGGCATGACCATCTCGACGCCTTCCGGCAGGCCGATGCTGCCGGTGATGTCGGTCGTGCGGAAGTAGAACTGGGGCCGGTAGTTGCTGAAGAACGGCGTGTGGCGGCCGCCTTCGTCCTTGTTCAGCACGTACACCTGGGCCAAGAAGTTCGTGTGGGGCGTGATCGAGCCCGGCTTGGCAAGGACCTGCCCGCGCTCGACGTCTTCCTTCTTGGTGCCCCGGAGCAGCACGCCGATGTTGTCGCCGGCGCGGCCCTCGTCGAGGAGCTTGCGGAACATCTCAACGCCGGTGCAGACCGTCTTGGTCGTGGGCTTGATGCCGACGATCTCGATCTCGTCGTTGATGTGGACGATCCCGCGGTCGACCCGGCCAGTCACCACCGTGCCGCGGCCGGTAATGGTGAACACGTCCTCGATCGGCATCAGGAACGGCCTGTCGATGTCGCGCGTGGGCTCGGGGATGTAGGTGTCCACGGCCTCCATGAGCTCGAGGATCTTGCCCGTCCAGGCCTCGTCGCCCTCGAGCGCCTTCAGCGCGCTGACCCGGACGACGGGCGTGTCGTCCCCGGGGAATTCGTACTCGTTCAGCAGCTCGCGGACCTCGAGCTCGACCAGCTCGAGGATCTCCTCGTCGTCGACCATGTCGGCCTTGTTGAGCGCCACCACGATCGACGGCACGCCGACCTGGCGCGCCAGCAGCACGTGCTCGCGGGTCTGCGGCATTGGCCCGTCGGTCGCCGCCACGACGAGGATCGCCCCGTCCATCTGGGCGGCGCCCGTGATCATGTTCTTGATGTAGTCGGCGTGCCCGGGACAGTCGACGTGGGCGTAGTGCCGGTTCGCGGTCTCGTACTCGACGTGCGCGATCGAGATCGTGATGCCGCGCTCGCGCTCCTCGGGGGCCTTGTCGATCTCGTCGAACGACGTGTACGCGGTGGACGGATCCTGGTCGTGCAACACCTTGGTGATCGCCGCCGTGAGCGTGGTCTTGCCGTGGTCGATGTGACCGATCGTCCCAATGTTCAGATGCGGCTTGGTCCGCTCGAACTTCTGCTTCGACATGGGACTACCCCTGCTCCTCTGTTCAGGTGGTTATTCGCCGCGGATGCGGGCGATGATCTCTTCGGCGATCGACCCGGGCACCTGCTGGTACGAGTCGAACTGCATCGTGTACGTCGCTCGACCCTGGGTGCGCGAGCGGAGATCGGTAGCGTAGCCGAACATTTCCGCCAACGGCACTTGAGCCCGCACGACTTGCGCGTTGCCGCGCTGCTCCATGCCCTCGACCTTGCCGCGACGCGACGACAAGTCGCCGATGACGTCACCCATGTAGTCGTCGGGCGTGACGACCTCGACCGACATGATCGGCTCGAGCAGGACGGGCTTGGCCTGGCGGACTCCCTTTTTGAACGACAGCGACCCCGCGATCTTGAACGCCATCTCACTCGAGTCGACGTCGTGGAAGGACCCGCCGGTCAGGGTGGCCCGGATGTCGACCAGGGGGTAACCCGCGAGCACGCCACCCTCCATCGCCTGCTGGATGCCGGCGTCGACGGCGGGGATGTACTCGCGCGGGATGTCGCCGCCGGTCACCTTGTCGACGAACTCGTAGCCGCCGCCGGGCCCGGTGGGCTCGAGATTGAGGATCACGTGCGCGTATTGGCCGCGGCCGCCGGTCTGGCGCACGTAACGCTCCTCGACCTTGTCGACGGCCACGTTGATCGTCTCGCGGTACGCAACCTGCGGCTTGCCGACGTTGGCGGACACGCTGAACTCGCGCGTCATCCGGTCGACGAGCACTTCGAGATGGAGCTCACCCATTCCGGAGATGATCGTCTGACCGGTGTCGTCGTCGGTGCGGACCTGGAACGTCGGGTCCTCTTCGGACAGCGCGCCGAGGGCCTTGCCCAGCTTGTCCTGGTCGACCTTCGTCTTGGGCTCGATCGCGACGGAGATCACCGGCGCCGGGAACTCCATGCGCTCGAGCAGGACGGGATGGCTCGGATCACTCAGCGTGTCGCCGGTGGTCGTGTTCTTGAGCCCGACAGCCGCAACGATGTCGCCGGCGAACACGCCATCCTTGTCCTCGCGGTGGTTGGCGTGCATCTGGAGGACGCGCCCAACCCGCTCCTTGCGGTCCTTGGTGGCGTTGAGCACCTGGCTGCCCGCTGCGAGCTTCCCCGAATAGACGCGGAAATACGTGAGCTTGCCCACGTACGGGTCGCTCATGATCTTGAACGCCAACGCAGCGAAAGGCTCGGAGTCGTCGGGGCCGCGCGCGAGCTTCTCCTCGGTCTTGGGGTCGTGCCCCTCCACCGGCGGAACCTCGAGCGGGCTGGGGAGGTAGTCGACGATGGCGTCGAGCAGCGGCTGGACGGCCTTGTTCTTGAACGCGCTGCCGCACAGCACCGGCACGATGCCACCCGAGATCGTCGCCGTGCGCAGGCCGCGCTTCAGGTCGGCGGCGGTGATCTCCTCGTCGCCGACGTACTTCTCGAGGATTGCGTCGTCGTAGTGGGACACGACGTCGACGAGCTCGTGGCGCCACTGCTCCGCTTCGGCCTGGAGCTCGGCCGGGATGTCGACCGTCTGGTAGCTCTCGCCCTTGCCCTCGTCCCACACCAGCGCCTTCATGGAGAGCAGGTCGACGACACCGCGGAACTCGCCCTCGCTCCCGACCGGCAGCTGCGTGAGCGCGACGGTCGCCTCGAGGCGGTCGCGGATCATGTCGACGCTGCGCGGGTAGTCGGCGCCGACGCGGTCCATCTTGTTGATGAAGCAGATGCGGGGGACGCCGTACTTGTTGGCCTGACGCCAGACGGTCTCCGTCTGCGGCTCGACCCCGGCGACGGCGTCGAACACCGCGACCGCGCCGTCGAGGACGCGCAGCGACCGCTCCACTTCGACCGTGAAGTCGACGTGACCGGGCGTGTCGATGATGTTGATCCAGGTGTCGCGCCACTTACACGTGGTGGCCGCGCTCGTGATGGTGATCCCGCGCTCTTGCTCCTGGGCCATCCAGTCCATGACCGCCGAGCCCTCGTGCACTTCGCCGATCTTGTAGGTACGCCCCGTGTAATAGAGGATCCGCTCGGTTGTCGTGGTCTTCCCGGCGTCGATGTGCGCCATGATCCCGATGTTGCGAATGCGCGCGAGGGGAACCTCCCGGATGACCGGGCCGGACTTGCCCCTGATCTCCTTCGGTTCCGCTGCCATTTGTTCTCTCTCTTCTCTCTTTCTTTCTCCCAGGAGTGGCCGAATCGAACTTGTGAGGTGGGCACCGGTGGTCGCCGGCGCCGGGGTTCGGCGGCCAGCGAAGCGAGGCCGCCGGAGGTGGGCGGGTGGGCCCCGGCGACGGCGTGCCGCTGGTGCCCGCCCTACGCGGGTACTACCAACGGTAGTGCGCGAAGGCCTTGTTCGACTCGGCCATCTTCTGCATGTCGTCCTTGCGCTTGATCGCGGCACCCAATCCGTTGCCGGCGTCGAGGAGCTCCCCGGCGAGCCGCTCCGACATCGTCTTCTCACGCCGCTGGCGTGCGTAGCCGACAATCCAGCGGATCGCGAGCGTGGTGGCCCGCCGCGGTCTCACCTCGACCGGCACCTGGTAGGTCGCGCCGCCAACTCGGCGGCTCTTGACCTCGAGGGCCGGCCGCACGTTCTCGACCGCCCGCTTCACCGTCGCGACGGGCTCGGCGCCGGTCTTGCGCTCGATGTCGGTGAGCGCGTTGTACACGATGCTCTCGGCACGGGACCGCTTGCCCCGCTGGAGCAGCTTGTTGACGAGCTGGGTCACCACGACCGAGCGGTACACCGGGTCGGGCATCAGGTCACGACGGGGCGCGGGACCCTTGCGGGGCATCTCAGCCTTCCTTTTTGGCGCCGTAGCGGCTGCGGGCCTGGCGTCGGCCACCGACGCCGCTGGCGTCGAGCGCGCCGCGCACGATCTTGTAACGGACGCCGGGAAGGTCCTTCACGCGGCCCCCGCGTACGAGCACGATCGAGTGCTCCTGCAGGTTGTGGCCCTCACCGGGGATGTACGCGGTGACCTCGGCGCCCGTCGTGAGACGAACCCGGGCCACCTTGCGCAGCGCCGAGTTCGGCTTCTTCGGGGTGTGCGTGAAGACGCGCGTGCACACGCCCCGGCGCTGGGGGGAGCCCTTGAGCGCGGGGGCCTTGCCGGCTTCCGTCTTGGTCCGGCGGCCCTTGCGGACCAGCTGTTGAATCGTGGGCACGCTGCTACTTCCTCGAAATGACGCGGTGACGAAGCCGAGTAATTCTACTCGCCGGTTCCCGCGCCGCCGTACTGGTCGCGGTCGGCGTCGCCGCCGAACGACGCGCCGAGCACCTCGGCATCGCCTTCACCTTCACCGTCACCGGCGGGCGAGCTCGTGTCGCGCAGCCAGTCGGCGAGGTCGGCGTCGGACGAGTAGAAGGGCAGCGGCTCGTAGTCGGGCGCGTGAGGCTCGATCTCCCGGTACCGATCCATGCCGGTCCCGGCAGGGATGAGCTTCCCGATGATCACGTTCTCCTTGAGCCCGACGAGCCCGTCCTCGCGGCCTTCGATCGCGGCCTCGGTGAGCACACGGGTCGTCTCCTGGAAGGACGCGGCCGACAGCCACGAGTCGGTGGCGAGCGACGCCTTGGTGATACCCATGAGCTCCGGGCGCCCCTCGGCGGGCTGCTTGCCCTCCTCGACCAGCCTGCGGTTCGTGTCGGCGTAGAGCCGCGCGTCGACCTTCTCGCCCGGCAGGAACGGCGAGTCGCCCGGCTCGGACACGGCGACCCGGCGCAGCATCTGACGGACGATCACCTCGACGTGCTTGTCGTGGATCGACACGCCCTGCTCCCGGTACACCTTCTGCACCTCGTCGGAGAGGTACTGCTGGGTCTCCCGGATGCCCTTGATCTCGAGGATCTCCTTCGGGTCGAGCGGCGTCTTCTCGTCGCCGACGAGCCGCTCGCCCGCCGCGATCTCCTGCCCGTCCCGCACGGCAAGGTTCGCCCGCCTCGAAACGACGTGCTCCTCTTCGGCCTCGTCGGAACCGAGGACGGTGATCACGCGCTCGCCCTTCTCGTTGTCGCCGATGCGCACGACGCCCGAGCTCTCGGCCATCACGGCCGCGCCCTTGGGCTTGCGGGCCTCGAACAGCTCGACGACACGCGGCAGGCCGTGCGTGATGTCCTCGCCGGCGACACCGCCGGTGTGGAACGTCCGCATGGTGAGCTGCGTGCCGGGCTCGCCGATGGACTGGGCGGCGATGATGCCGATCGCCTCGCCGAGGTTGACCATGGAGCCGGTGGCCAGCATCGTGCCGTAGCAGTACTGGCAAACACCCTGGAGCGACTCGCACGTCAGCACGGACCGGACGCGCAGCCTGTTCACGCCGGGATCCGAGGCGAGCTGGCGCAGCTCGTCCTCGTCGATCTCGGTGTTGCGGGCGAACGTGGTTCCGTTCGCGAGCTTGACGTCCTCGGCCAGGCAGCGACCCAGCAGCTTCGTCTCCAGCAGCCGGAGGTGCTCGGCGTCGTCGGTGACGTCCTCGACCCAGATGCCACGGTTCGACTCGCAGTCCTCGCCGCGCACGATGAGCTCCTGCGCGACGTCGACGAGCCGGCGGGTGAGGTACCCGGAGTCGGCGGTCCGCAGCGCGGTGTCGGCCAGGCCCTTGCGGGCGCCGTGCGTGGAGATGAAGTACTCGAGCACCGACAGGCCCTCGCGGAAGTTCGACTTGATCGGCCGCGGGATGATCTCGCCCCGCGGGTTGGCGACCAGGCCGCGCATACCGGCGATCTGGCGGACCTGCATGATGTTCCCTCGGGCGCCCGACCCGACCATCATGTCGATCGGGTTGAACTTCTCCGCCTTCATCTCGTCCTGCATCGCGGCGCGCACCTGGTCGGTGGCCTCGGTCCAGATCTCGATCTCCTTCTGGCGGCGCTCGTCGTCTGTGATGACACCCCGGTCGAACTGCTGCTCGACCTTCTCGGCCTCGCCTTCGAACCGCTCGAGCAGCGGGCCCTTCTGGCGCGGCGTCTTGACGTCGGAGATCGAAATCGTGAGGCCGGCCTGGGTCGAGTACGCGAACCCGAGGTCCTTGAGCTCGTCGAGGCTCTCGGCAACGACCGCCCGCGGGTAGCGGTCGACGAGCTCACCGATGAGCTCGGTGACGTCGCGCTTGCGCAGCACACGGTTCACGAACGGGAAGTCGGGCGGGAAACAGTCGTTGAGCATCAGGCGCCCGAGCGTCGTCTCGACGAGCACGCGCCCGTCGCCGTTCGAGCCCGTCCGCGTCAGCACCACGGCGTCGGGGTGCTCCTCGTCGCGCAGCGGGAAGCGCTCCTCGGGGAAGCGCGCCGCCGGCATCCGCACCTTGATGCGGGCGTGCACCGACAGGCCCTGGTCGTCGGCCCCGTCGGGGACGAACCGCTGCTCGTGCGCGAGGACGGCCTCGTCGAGCGACGAGAAGGCCCGGCCCTCACCGGAGGCGCCTTCGGCGAGCTCGGTGACGTAGTACTCGCCGATCACGATGTCCTGGTTCGGGACCGCGATCGGACGCCCGTGCGCGGGCGACAGGATGTTGTGCGCGGAGAGCATGAGGATCCGCGCCTCGGCCTGCGCCTCGGAGCTGAGTGGCAGGTGCACGGCCATCTGGTCCCCGTCGAAGTCGGCGTTGAACGCCGCGCAGACGAGGGGATGGATCTGGATGGCCTTGCCCTCGACCAGCACCGGCTCGAAGGCCTGGATGCCGAGGCGGTGGAGCGTCGGCGCCCGGTTGAGCAGCACCGGGTGCTCCTTGATGACCTCTTCCAGCACGTCCCAGACCTGCGGGCGGGCGCGCTCGACCATGCGCTTGGCGGACTTGATGTTCTGGGCGTACTCGAGGTCGACGAGCCGCTTCATGACGAACGGCTTGAACAGCTCGAGCGCCATCTGCTTCGGCAACCCACACTGCTGGAGCTTGAGCTGCGGGCCGACGACGATGACCGAGCGGCCGGAGTAGTCGACGCGCTTGCCGAGCAGGTTCTGCCGGAACCGGCCCTGCTTGCCCTTGAGCATGTCGGACAGCGACTTGAGCGCGCGGTTGCCGGGCCCGGTGACGGGCCGGCCGCGACGGCCGTTGTCGAACAGGGCGTCGACGGCCTCCTGCAGCATGCGCTTCTCGTTGTTGATAATGATCTCGGGCGCGCCGAGGTCGAGGAGTCGCTTCAGCCTGTTGTTGCGGTTGATGACGCGCCGGTACAGGTCGTTGAGGTCGGAGGTCGCGAAGCGGCCACCGTCGAGCTGCACCATCGGCCGCAGGTCGGGCGGGATGACAGGCACGGCGCGCAGCACCATGCCCATCGGCGAGTTGACCCGGCGGCCCTCCTCGTTGGTCCGGTTGAACGCCGAGATCACCTTCAGGCGCTTGATCGCCTTGGCCTTGCGCTGGCCCTTGGCGACGGCGATGACCTCCTTGAGGTTCTGCTCCTCTTCGGTCATGTCGAGGCGGTCGATGAGGTCCTCGACGGCCTCGGCGCCCATGCCGCCGGCGAAGTACTCCTGGAAGCGGTCGACGAGCTCGCGCCAGACGTGCTCGTCGTCGACGAGCTGCTTGGGCTTCAACGAGCGGATCGTGTCCCACACGGTCTGGAGGAACTCGCGCTCGGACTCGGCCCGGGTCCGCAGCTCCTCGAAGTCCTTGTCCCTGGCCTTCTGGGAGCGCTCGGTGTCGGCCTTCCTCGCGTTACCGCTGGCGGACGCCTTCTCGTACTCGGTGATCTCGCCTTCGTACTGCTCGTCGCGTTCGCGAAGCCGGAGCTCGAGCTCCTTCTCCACCTCGGCGATCTCGGCGCGGATGTCGCCCTCGATCTTGGGCAGGTCCTTCTGCCGCTTCTCGTCGTCGACCCAGGTGATCAGGCGGGCCGCGAAGTAGATGACCTTCTCGAGGCTCTTCGGCGCGATGTCGAGCAGGTAGCCGAGGCGGCTCGGAACGCCCTTGAAGTACCAGATGTGGGTGACGGGCGCGGCCAGCTCGATGTGGCCCATCCGCTCGCGGCGCACCTTCGAACGCGTGACCTCGACACCACAGCGCTCACAGATGATGCCCTTGAAGCGGACGCGCTTGTACTTGCCGCAATAGCACTCCCAGTCCTTGGTCGGCCCGAAGATCTTCTCGCAGAAGAGGCCGTCCTTCTCGGGCTTGAGCGTGCGGTAGTTGATCGTCTCCGGCTTCTTCACCTCGCCGTTCGACCACATGCGGATCT